>NZ_JBBYHU010000003.1:0-203927 GCF_038289905.1 Flavobacterium flavipallidum
TCTAAAGTAAAACTTTACACCGGAAAACCTATTGAAAACAAAAGAGGTAACCTACATTTTAGACAAGAAAAAGTAGAAACAGAATTTCGTTTAGTGGTCATAAAAAATGAAAAAACAAACAAAAAATTTTGGTTTCTAACTAATGAATTCGAACTTACTGCCAAAGAAATTGCAGATTATTATCGTAAAAGATGGGATATAGAAGTGTTTTTTAGATTCCTAAAACAAGAACTAAACCTCAGTCATTTGGTTTCTCTCAATAAAAACGGTATCCTGGTTATGGTGTATATGACAATGATAGCCGCTATGCTACTTTTAATTTATAAAAAAGCAAATAATTTAGGCTACAAAACTGCTAAAAGAAGAATCGCAATGGAACTTAGAGATATGATTACAGCGATTTTGATAATATTCGCAGGTGGAAATCCTGATAAAGTATTTAAAACATAAAAAAATGGCCAGAATTTCTTCCGACCATGACTAGGCGATTAAGCCTCTTTTTTGTTGTTATACTGTTTCTTCAGAATCGCTATCAGGTTTTTCAGGTTCCTGTGATTTCTTTTTATTGGTTTTTGTAATTGTTTTTAAATCTTTTTTCATTGATTCACCAACTAAATTGCTGGCTGTAAAACTAGCTACCATGTTGTTTAACATATCACTTCCGGCTTGTGGAGAATTAGGTAACAAAATCAAATTCGAATTAGTATCAGATCCTATTGCCTGTAAGGTATCATAATGTTGTGTTACCACAATTAGGGCAGAGGCTTCTTGTGAATTGATACCTACACCATTTAAAACATCTACACTTTCTACTAATCCACGAGCAATTTCACGTCTTTGGTCAGCAATACCCTGTCCCTGCAATCTTTTACTTTCAGCTTCAGCTTTGGCTTTAGCAACAATTCTAATTCTGGATGCTTCCGCTTCATATTCAGCCACAGTTTTTTCTCTGTCGGCAGCATTGATACGGTTCATAGCATTTTTTACCTGAATGTCTGGATCAATATCAGTAACTAATGTATTGATAATAGTGTAACCATAAGTAGTCATAGCTTCATTTAATTCTCTTTTTACGGCAATAGCAATATCATCTTTTCGTTCAAATACATCATCTAACTTTAACTTAGGTACTTCGGCACGAACTACATCAAACACATAAGAAGTAATTTGATCATGCGGATATTCTAATTTGTAAAAAGCATCATAAACAGTTTCTTTAACCACCATGAATTGCACAGAAACTTTTAGTTTTACAAATACGTTATCTTTTGTTTTGGTTTCAATTATGACATCCAATTGTTGGATT
This sequence comes from Flavobacterium flavipallidum, assembly GCF_038289905.1. NCBI lineage: Bacteria > Pseudomonadati > Bacteroidota > Flavobacteriia > Flavobacteriales > Flavobacteriaceae > Flavobacterium > Flavobacterium flavipallidum. The sequence continues at coordinate 1,307 of NZ_JBBYHU010000003.1, forward strand.
TTAAGATTGACACGACCTGCAATTCGATCAATTAAAGGAATTTTTAATTGCAAACCGGAATGTCGTATACTTTGATATTTTCCAAAACGCTCAATAATAACAGCTGTCTGTTGTTTCACGGTGAAGAAGGAGGAAAGGAAAATAAATAGCGCAATAAATAGCAGAAAAAGAAATGGTACACTCATAACAAATAATTTAGTTAAAATATTAGCTGTTAAATTACAAAAAAACTTTAGGTTTGTGCTTGTTAAAAGTATTCTTATGAAAAAGTTATTGTTATTATTTGGTTTATTTTTAGTTTCAAAATATAGTTATTCTCAATATCATTATCGTGATTCTAACCGTATTGGCATTTTTGGAGGAGTAAATCAGTTTACTTTAAACACTACTAACTTTGATACAAAAGCAGGTAATGGTTGGAATGCTGGTCTTTCTATGCGTGGTAATTTTTATAACAATTGGGATATGGTGTATGCTATTCAGTTTTCTGAAAATAACTTTTCGGTAGCTACTGACCAATTGGTTTTTGGTAAAGAAGATGTCAATTACAAATTACCTTCTGCTCAAATATCTTTGCAATTGAGTTATGTTATCATTGAAAATCATCTAACTTTTGAATTTGGTCCTTTAGTTCAGGTAAATGGAAAGTATAAAATTGATAGTGATAAGCAAGATAATATTATTTCAGGAACAACTTTAAGAGCAAAAGATATCACCGATATTGGTAAATTTAATTTTTATCCTACGGTAGGAATTACAGCAGGTGTGAAGCATTTTAGATTCAATGTTTCCTATCAATACGGAATTTCAAATATGTTGGGTAATTTGAATTCTAAAAATTTGGGTTATCAGTTTAGAGGAAATCCCGGAATTTTAAACGGAAATGTTATTATTTATTTATAAAAAAAGTCCCGACAATTAATCGGGACTTTTAGTTTTATATGGTTTCAATTGCTTTTTGAAGTCTTGAAATGGTTTCTTGTTTTCCAATGATTTCTGCAATATCAAACAGGTGAGGACCTTTCAAAGCACCAACTAAACTTAGTCTAAATGGTTGCATTACTTTACCCATTCCAATTTCGTTTTTAGTTAGCCAATCTTTTACAATGCTTTCAATATTAACAGAAGTAAAATCGGTTATTTCTTCCAATACTGAAATTAATTCCTGCATTAAAGCGGGAGTTTCCTCTTTCCAGTTTTTCTTTGCTTTTTCATCATAAGCTAATGGAGCTACAAAAAAGAAATCGCTTAAATCCCAGAATTCAGAAACAAAATTAGCTCGTTCTTTAATCAAGGAAACAATTTTTGTTGTTAATTCAAGAGTAGGAGTGAAGCCTTTTTCTCTTAAAATAACCGCAAAATCTTCTGCTAATTTTTCATCATTTGCCTGAACTAAATATTGGTGGTTGAACCATTTATTTTTTTCAGGATCAAATTTGGCTCCAGCCTTATGAACTCTGTTCAAATCAAAAGATTCAACCAATTCTTCTAGAGAAAATAATTCTTTATCGGTTCCGTCATTCCATCCTAATAAAGCTAAGAAGTTCACAACTGCTTCCGGGAAAAAACCTTTTTCTCTGTATCCTGATGAGATGCCTTCTTCCGTTTTCCATTCTAAAGGAAATACCGGGAAACCTAATTTATCGCCATCACGTTTTGATAATTTTCCGTTTCCAACCGGTTTTAAAATCAAAGGTAAATGAGCAAATTCAGGAGCTGCCCAGCCAAAAGCATGGTATAATAAAACGTGCAAAGGCATTGATGGCAACCATTCTTCTCCACGAATAACATGCGTGGTTTGCATTAGATGATCATCAACAATATTAGCCAAATGATAGGTTGGCATACCGTCACTTTTAAATAAAACTTTATCGTCTAAAAGATTAGTTTCAAACTTTACATGACAACGAATAATATCTTTTAAATGTAAAATTTCGTTAACAGGAGTTTTAAAACGAATAACATAATGTTCGCCATTAGCAATTCTTTGAGCTGTTTCTGCTGCGGAAATAACTAAAGAAGTATCCAGTTTTTCTCTGTTAGTATGATTGTAAATAAAAGTTTTTCCTTGTTCTTCTTCCGATTTTCTGTAAGCGTCTAATGCTTCAGGAGTATCAAATGCGTAATAAGCCCAACCTGAATTAATCAATTGGTCGGCATATTGTTTATATAAATGCTTTCTTTCGCTTTGACGGTAAGGACCAAATTTTTCATTCTTTCCAATAGTTTCATCAGGAGCAATTCCTAACCATTCCAAAGCTTCCATAATGTATTGTTCTGCACCCGGAACAAAACGATTTTGGTCAGTATCTTCAATTCTTAAAAAGAAAGTTCCACCATTTTTTTTGGCAAACAAATAATTAAATAAGGCAGTACGAACTCCGCCAATATGCAAAGGTCCCGTTGGACTTGGTGCAAAACGCACACGAATTGGGTTTGACATCTTTTATAAATTTTGCCACAAAGATAATTAGAAGTCAGAAGTTAAAAGTCAGAAGTTAGAAGTTTTTCGTTAACAGCCTATCATTACCTATTAATTTCTAATGCGAAAATTAAATTTTGGAATTTGGAATTTTACAAATTGAAATTTTTGTTGTTATAATTACTACTTTTATGGGTTATTAAAAAGTAAAAAACTTTGAATAGTTCCAATTTCATATTTCAAAAATTAGAAGCTTTTATTAGAAAGTATTATTTAAACGAACTAATAAGAGGCGTTGTTCTCTTTATTGGTCTGGGTTTGCTGTATTTTCTTTTTACGCTTTTTATTGAATACTTTCTTTGGTTGAAACCAACGGGAAGAACCATTTTGTTTTGGACTTTTGTAGGAGTAGAGTTTTTTTTGTTTTTTCGTTTTATTCTGTTTCCCATTTTTAAACTTTTTAAATTTCAAAAAGGAATTGATTATAATGATGCTTCGGCTATAATTGGTAACCATTTTTCGGATGTAAAAGATAAATTACTGAACTTTATTCAGCTTTCAAATCTTGATAATACTACTGATATGTCCGAATTACTTTTGGCTTCTATTGAACAAAAAGCGAATGCTTTGCAACCCATTCCTTTTTCAAATGCTATTAATTTTAATTCGAATAAAAAATATCTTCCACTTGCTTTAATTCCAATTTTGCTTTTTGCTTCGTTTTATCTTTCAGGGAATAATTCGATGCTAACTCAAAGTTTAAATAGGGTAGTGCATTTTAATGTTTCTTTTTTACCTCCGGCTCCTTTTGAGTTTGTACTTTTGAATTCGAGTTTACAAACGGAACAAAACAAAGATTTTATTGTAAAAGTAAAAACTGTTGGTAAAGTGATTCCTGAAAATGCAATGATTTTCATTAATGATGAAAGTTATTTTATGGAAAATACTAATCCTGGAGAATTTGAGTTTAAAATTGAAAAACCAAATCAGAATATTTCTTTTTATATCAAAGGAAATTCCGTTTCTTCGGAAGATTACGAATTAAAAGTTGTTGCTGTTCCTTCTATTTTAAATTTCGAAATGCAATTGAATTTTCCTTCGCATTTGAAACGGAAAGCAGAAATTATCAAAGGCACAGGAAATGCAATTATTCCCGAAGGTACTTTGGTAACCTGGAAAATGAGTACTCAGGCAACTCAAAAAGTGGTGTTTTCCAATGCAAATTCCGTTTTTCCTTTTTCTAAATCAGATAATAGCTTTGTTTTATCCAAAAAAGTTACAGAAAATGCTTATTATCAATTAATTACTTCAAATAATGCTGTTTCTAATTTCGAAAAACTGAATTATCAGCTTACCGTTATCAAAGATCAGTACCCAACGATTACAGTTAACCAGGCTCCAGATAGTTTAAAGTTGGCTGCTAATTATCTTTTAGGTAAAATAGGGGATGATTATGGTTTGTCTAAATTGCAGGTAGTCTATTATGAATCCAATAAACCGGCAACTGCCAAACGTGGAACAATTGCTGTTAAGCAAGGAGTCTTTGATCAGTTTGTTTTTTCTTTTCCGGCTAATCTTTCGGTTGTGGAAGGTGTAACTTATGATTATTATTTTGAAGTTTTTGATAATGATATTTTACATCATTTTAAAAGTTCTAAATCGGCAGTTTTTTCTAATCGAATTGTAACCGCTCAGGAGAAACAGTATTTAATTTTGAAACAACAGAATGATAATATTCAGGGTTTGCAAAAATCATTAAAAAGTCAGGATAAACAATTTTCACAATTGGATAAGATTCAAAAATTTGGAAAAGAAAAAGAAAATTTCGAATTCAATGACCAACAGAAAGTAAATGATTTTATTCAACAGCAAAAGAAGCAGGACGAAATGATGCGTAATTTCATGGATAAAATGAAAAATAATTTAGAGGAATCTAAACCGCTTTTTAAGGATGAATTCAAGAAAGAATTAGAAAAACGAATTGAAAATAACAACGAAGAATTAGAAAAAAATATAAAGCTTTTAGAGGAATTAAAATCTCTAAATGATAAAATGAAGAATGAGGATTTACTTGAAAAATTAGATCAGTTTAAGCAAAAGAGTAAAAACCAAGTTAAAAATTTACAGCAATTAGTCGAGTTGACTATGAAGTATTATGTTCAGAAAAAGGCTGAACAAATTGCTGATAAATTAGATAAATTATCCGATAAACAAGACAAACTTTCGGAGAATGAAAAAGAAAATACAAATGCTAAGCAACAGGAGATAAATAAAGATTTTGATAAAATTCAGGAAGATTTGAATGAATTGGATAAAGATAATGAACAATTAAAATCACCTTTAGACATTCCTAATGATGACAAAACTGAAAATAGTATTGATGAGGATTTAAAGAAAGCTTCTGAAGAATTGCAAAAAAATAACACTTCAAAAGCTAAACCTAATCAAAAATCTGCTGCTAAGAAAATGAAGTCTATGGCCAAGAAAATGGAACAAGGAATGGACGGGGCAGAGATGGAACAGATGGAAGAAGATGTTAAAATGCTTCGCCAGATTTTAGATAATTTATTAGCTTTTTCTTTGTCTCAGGAATCGGTAATGAAGAGTTTTAAATCTATAAATTCTAGTTCACCTGCTTTTAATAAAAATATAAAATTGCAACAGGATTTACGTATTCAATTTAAACATGTTGATGATAGTTTGTTTGCAATGTCTTTACGTAATCCTAAATTCACGGAAGATATTACTAAAGAAGTTGGAAATGTACAATACAATATCGATAAAGCTATTGATAAATTATCCGATTCTGAAATTCCTAAAGGGGTATCACATCAGCAATATGCTGTTGCTTCTGCAAACAAGTTGGGAGATTTTTTAAGTGAATTACTCAATAGTATGCAAATGTCTTTGTCTTCTATGGGTCAGGGAAAACCTAAACCGGGACAGGGCGTTGGAATGCAATTGCCGGATATCATTTCTAAACAACAAAGTTTAGGTGATAAAATTAAGAAAGGAATCAAACCAGGAGAAGGGAATGAAGGAAAAGAAAATTCTGGAAAAGGTGAAGATGGTGATGGAGGAGAAGGAGATGCCAAAGCTATCATGGAAATTTATAAACATCAAAAAGAACTCCGTGAAGCTTTAGACAGTGAATTAAAAAAACAAGGTTTAGTAAACACTGGACATAGTGCTTTAGAGCAAATGAAACAATTAGAAAAGCAGTTATTGAACAAAGGTTTTAAAAATGAAACGCTTCAAAAAGTGATGAATATAAAACAGGAATTATTAAAATTAAATAATGCCGTTCAACAACAAGGAGAAGAAAATAAAAGACAGTCTGAAACTAATAATAAAGATTTTCTTAATCAATCGCGAGCTTTACCTAATTCTTTGTTAGAATATTTACAGAGCATAGAGATATTAAACAGACAATCATTACCTTTGCGCTCCAATTTTAACCGCAAGGTTCAAGAATATTTTAAAACAAAATGATAGATTTTAATTACGAATGTGATTTTACTTTAGATAATGAAGAAGCCGTTGCTAATTGGTTGTCTGCTGTAATTATTTCAGAAAACAAGAAAGAAGGGGAGATTAATTATATCTTTTGCGATGATGAATATTTACATAAAATCAATATGGAATATCTAAATCATGATACTTTAACTGATATTATTAGTTTTGATTATACCGTTGGTAACGAATTAAACGGAGATATTTTTGTTTCTGTAGAACGAGTTCAGGATAACGCAAATGATTTTAATATTCCTTTTGAAGAAGAATTAAAGCGTGTATTGGTTCATGGTGTGTTGCATTACTGCGGCTACAAAGATAAAGGAGAAGATGATGAACGCTTAATGCGTTCGAAAGAAGATGAAAAAATTGCTATGTTCCACGTGGAACAGTAAATAAATTTCAAATTTTTTTAAAATAAAATAATGTAGTGTTCCACGTGGAACATGAATATAAAAAATATAGATTTTGTTTTTGAAAATATTTTAAAGCAAAAACTAAAACCAAAGAAAAAATGTTTCTAGAAGAGTATGATGTAATTGTTGTGGGTGCTGGACATGCAGGTTGTGAAGCTGCTGCCGCTACTGCAAATTTGGGTTCCAAAACTTTGTTGGTTACTATGAGTTTGCAGAACATTGCCCAGATGTCTTGTAATCCTGCGATGGGTGGAATTGCAAAAGGTCAAATTGTTCGTGAGATTGATGCACTGGGAGGTTATTCAGGAATTGTTTCTGATAGAACAGCAATTCAATTCAAGATGCTGAATAAATCAAAGGGGCCTGCAATGTGGTCTCCGCGTGTTCAAAGTGACCGTATGCGTTTTGCTGAAGAATGGAGAATGATGTTAGAAGGAACTCCAAATCTTGATTTTTATCAGGAAATGGTAAAAGGTTTGATAATTGAAAATGGAAAAGTAAACGGAATTCGAACTTCTTTGGGAATTGAAATTCGATCCAAATCGGTTGTCTTGACCAATGGAACTTTCCTGAATGGATTGATTCATATTGGAGAAAAACAATTTGGAGGTGGTAGAGCAGGCGAGAGTGCCGCAACAGGAATTACGGAAGATTTAGTTAAAGCGGGTTTTGAAGCGGGCAGAATGAAAACGGGAACGCCTCCACGTGTAGATGGTCGTTCGTTGGATTATTCTAAAATGAATGAAGAAAAAGGAGATGCTAAACCGGATAAATTTTCATATTCTGATTTGACTACTCCGTTGACGCATCAAAGATCTTGTCACATGACGTATACTTCGTTAGAAGTTCATGATATCTTGAGGTCGGGTTTTGATCGTTCGCCAATGTTCAACGGTCGAATTAAAAGTTTAGGTCCAAGATATTGTCCTTCTATTGAAGATAAAATTAATCGTTTTGCTGATAAAGAACGTCATCAATTATTTGTTGAACCGGAAGGATGGCATACCTGTGAAGTTTATGTAAACGGATTTTCAACTTCGCTTCCTGAGGATATTCAGTTCAAAGCGTTGCGTACTGTTGCCGGTTTTGAAAACGTCAAATTCTTCAGACCTGGTTACGCTATCGAATACGATTATTTTCCGCCAACACAATTAAAGCATACTTTAGAAACGAAGTTGGTTGATAATTTATATTTTGCCGGACAAATTAACGGAACTACAGGTTATGAAGAAGCCGCTTCTCAAGGATTGATGGCCGGTATTAATGCGCATTTAAAAGTGCATGAAAAAGAGCCGTTGATTTTAAAAAGAGACGAAGCTTATATTGGGGTTCTAATTGATGACTTGATCACAAAGGGAACTGAAGAACCATACAGAATGTTTACTTCCCGTGCTGAATACAGAACGTTATTGCGTCAGGATAATGCCGATTTTAGATTGACTCCAATGTCACACGAAATTGGTCTAGCTTCAGAAGCCCGTTTGCGAAGAATGGAACGTAAATTGAATGAGTCTGAAAAAATGGTTGCTTTCTTCAGAGAAACTTCTGTTACAATAGGGGAGACCAATCCAATTTTGGAAGCAAAAGAATCAGCTCCAATATCTCAAGGTGATAAAATGTTTAAAATTTTCTCGCGTCCACAAATTGATTTAGAGGATATGATGAAGTTTGAGAAAGTTCAAAATTATGTTGATGAAAATAATTTGGATCAGGAAATTTTAGAACAGGCCGAAATTCAGGTTAAGTATTCAGGCTATATTGAAAAGGAAAGAAATAATGCAGATAAGCTATCCAGATTAGAAGATGTAAAAATCCCGGAAGATTTTGATTATAATAAAATTAAATCGATGTCAATTGAAGCGAAACAAAAATTAAATAAAATTCGTCCCGTAACGATTTCTCAGGCTTCAAGAATAAGCGGAGTTTCTCCAAGCGATATTTCGGTATTATTGATTTATATGGGAAGATAATTTGAAGTTAGAGGTTAGAAGTTATAAGTCGGAGGTCTTTTATAATTGACTTTAGATTTCTAACTTCTAACCTCTAATTTTATATGTTCCACGTGAAACTACGCCCAAAAGCCTTGTGAATACTAATAAATTCTGTTTTCAGAATAAAAAGACTGATCACTAAAAACTGACCACTGAATACTATAAGATGGATATTTCAAACAAAAAACATTTTCTTACTGTTAAAGACCATTCTGTTTCTAAAGAAACTTTTGATTTGTATTATGATGAAGATTTGGATATGTTAATTACACATCCGCAACCCAATTTAGAAAATTTAGGGAAGTATTACGAAAGTGAAGATTATATCTCACACACCGATAATAAAAGATCCTTGTTTGAAAAAGCCTATCACTTTGTAAAAGGTATTGCACTTAAAAATAAACTGAATCTAATTAATTCGCAACAATTACAAAAAGGGAGAATTCTGGATATTGGAGCAGGAACCGGAGATTTTTTAAATGTGGCTAAAAATGACGGTTGGCAAGCTACTGGAATTGAACCCAGTGAAAGAGCCAAAGGAATAGCAATTAATAAAGGAATTTCATTTGTTGAAAGTACGAGCGAATTAGAAAGTCAAAGTTTTGATGTAATTACGATGTGGCATGTTTTAGAACATGTTCCTGATTTGGATTTTCAGATTAAAGAATTAAAACGTTTATTAAAATCTACTGGAACTTTAATCGTTGCTGTTCCCAATTTTAAATCTTTTGATGCAAATTATTACGGAACCTATTGGGCTGCTTTTGATGTGCCTATACATTTTTGGCATTTTTCTAAAAAAGCAATTCAAATGCTTTTCCAAAAAGAAAATATAAAATTAGAAAAAGTACTTCCCATGAAATTTGATTCTTTTTATGTGAGCTTACTTTCGGAAAAGTATAAAAACGGAAAAATGAATTTTATAAAAGCCTTTTTTGTCGGATTACAGTCAAATTGGAAAGCAAAGCAAAATTCAGAGTATTCTTCGTTAATTTATGTCTTAAAAAACAACTAAAATCTATTTTAAGGCTTTTTAAGCGTATTTTTGAGTGTTAATGGTGTCGTTTATTGGTTGTTTTTTGTTTTTGTCTTATTTTTGATTTATAGAAGTCGTTTTTTATAGCTTTAAATTATAGTTTTTGTTTTGTTTATAACGAAATCTAATAACGTAAAGTTTTGCCATTTTTAAGGTGTTTTCTAGGATACTATCTATTTTTTTATATTTTTGCTATTAACACATTATTCAATTACAATTAAATCAAAATGAAATTAGAAATTCAAAATCACCAAAAAGAGGCTATTAAAAATATGAGTAAAAAATTATTGCTATTTGTTGCAATTTCATTTTCAGTTGTTGCTTGTAATGATAAAACTGCACCGGAAGTTAAAGAGATGAAGACGGCTTACGTAGATACTTCGGAATTAATGAAAGAATATATAGAAGCAAAAGATTTAGAAGCAAAATATAAAGCACAATCTGAAGAAAAAGGAAGACAATTAGAAGCAGAGATTAACCGTTTTAAGCAAGATGCTGCTAATTTCCAGAGCCAAGCTCAGGCTAATGGCCAAGAATGGGCTCAAAAAAGAGGTGCTGAATTGCAAAAAAGAGAACAACAATTAGGTTATGCGCAACAAGCTTTAGCGCAACAATTGCAACAAGAAAGTGGTAAAGAAATGGATTCTTTAGTTTCGGGAGTAAAAAAATTCATCAAAGATTACGGAAAGAAAAACGGCTATGCTTACATCTATGGTACTGGTGATGCTGCATCAGTTCTTTATGCTGAGGATAAATATGATATCACTAAAGAAATAATTAAAGCTTTGAACGACAAGTATAAAGCTTCTGAAAAATCCGAAAAGAAGGATGAAGAGAAGAAGTAATTATTAAGATTTATAAAAGAAATGCCTTAGTCTATTTTAGATTGAGGCATTTTTTATTTGGATCTCCAGGAAAAAATAATAGTCTGAAAGGGCGAATAAAGTAATATAAAAAATATATATTTTTATTCAATTGTACTGTCATATAATCTTCTGGTTGAGGATGGCTAATACTGATTATACTCTTTAGGATATATGCTATTTTGTCTTTTCTTTTTTTGTAAAAAATAACCGTGTTTTTAAGTTGGTTGTAGTTAAAATTTAGTGTGTCAAATAAAGGATTTTTATTTTCTCTTACCTTCCGATAAGAACTATTCAATATCCTTTTTGTCAAAGGATTTTTAATTAATTGTAGCTTATTATTTTTGACAGAAACACCAAAAAGCGTATACATTAAATCATGAATTAAATCTAATTTATAATTCTTATTTAGTTGATTTATAATATCCTTTTCGTCTATATTGATTTTATTGGATGCTACTAAGTCACTTATTTGAATTAGCATTTGTGTTATATCAATAACTGTTTTTAAATATCCCATATGATCCATTAACATATGATGAAGAGCAACTGCTTTAAAATGTGAAACAGGATTCAAACAATCAATTTCTTTTAGGAATAATTTTAATTCAGTTTTTTCTGATAAATCAAAATTATTTTTTAAAGTTGCTAAATGTGTAGTTTTATTTATAATATTGAAATGCAGTTCAATATGAAATAATCTATCATTTCCAACATATTTGTCAAAACTAAAATCTTTATGTTTTTTGATAAAGTTATTGTGACCTATCCATTTGTAATATTCTTTTTGATAAGGAATAAAACCTTCATTTTCCATAATTTTAATTGCCATAGGTATGGCATCACTATCTATAATAAAATCAATATCGCTTGATTGTCTCATAGAGATGTTACCGAAAAATTGTTTTGAAAATGCGGTTCCTTTGTAAGGAATTAATGTAATGTTATTTTCTTTGAATAGGTATATTAATCGTTCTGTTTCTTTTGCTTGTTCAAAACTTTGGAGAGTAAATATGTTTGATAAATTACTTATTTTTTGTTGAACAGTTGGATTGTTTAAATTAGCTTTAAGAAGTATTTTATAAATAAGTGTGGAAATATGATGTTTACGACATGTTTTAAATACATCTGACCATTCTATATTGTTTTCCTTAATAAAGCTGTTTAAATCGCCTATTTCAGCCGTTTTAAAGTGTATTCTACAGCATTGTATAAGTACAGCCATAGAATTTCCGTAATTTTTTTGTATTTCTGAAATAGGAATCATTTATTTAGTTCTTATCGAAAGTTTAAAAAGGATATATTTTTACTAATTTAATTATTTTATATTATCTGGAAAATTCAAATCTATTAGATAATCAATTTCCTTTAAAGTATTTAACCTTTTCATTTTCATGAATTCATTTTCAGTTTCTCTTTGTAGGTATTCTTCTTCTGAAATTAATAATCCTGTATGATTTTTTATTTTGTAATTTTTGAGTTTTTCATATTTTGTTTTTATCCAATAATCTGCAAAAGCAAGGGTTTTAGCTCCATTTCTTTTAGCTTGTAATCGTACTATATCTGGTAAAATACCGACAGTAAAATTCCGGAATAATGCTCTTGAATAGGGTTTAGGTTTGAATAATTCAGCAGGCAAACTGTACATAATTTCCAATAATCGAATGTCTGCCAATGGATAAACTGTTTCTATACCATATTGATTAGCATAAGCGCCTTCTGATTCAATTCTTGAAAAAATGTGTGATAAATTTATGTTTTCTTTTTGCCAACCCTTAAAACTAGGATTAAATGCAAAAGAATAGTCTTTTAATGAATATTTAAAATTAGAATCAGGATTTAATAAACTTCTTTTTTCTTGTACTTTGTAAAAATCTAATGATGTCGTTTTTGATTTTTTTTCTTTAAAATATTGGATTGTTTTTAAAATAGCTGCACGTCGGAAATCAAATAAAAATTGAAATAAACCTTTAATATTAAAATTATTGATATAATCATAAAAGTAATTATGACCTTTTTGAGAAATCCCTTCATCACCAGGAAAACCACTAAAAATCACTTCTACCTGATTATTTTCTGACGCATATTTATAAAGACTATCTTGCCATATGCTATTACAATATGTAACACCACCCATTATAGCATTAGTTTTATTAAATTCTTCAAAAACATCTTTAAAATGAAAAGAAGTTATTGGATGATGATTCTCAGGATTGAGATGCGCATAATTAATTATTTCATTTTGGGTACTTTGCTCATCAATTCCATTATCAGAATATTTTTTTGTTGTTTCGTTTAGGACAAATGAATAGGTGTGGAGTTGATTATTGTCCATTATCCGTGACAAAATAACTGCAATCGCTGAGGAATCCATCCCGCCAGAAAGTTGACAACCAACATTTTTCTTAGCTCTTATTCGGGATTTTATAGCTTTTTCGAGCGTTTTTCTTAGAAGGTTGTAGTAGTCCTCATTGGTTTTACAGTAACTTAAATCAACCGATTCAAGCTCCCAATATCTGGTTTCTTTTAATATTTGTTCAGAACTAATTGATAAATAGTGAGCCGGTTTGAGCCTTTTTATAGCTCCAAAAAATGTATCTTCTACATTTTGGGGATAATTCAATAATTCTTTGGCAATGTATTCTTCATTTAACTCCGGTTTTTTGCTTAAGGCTGATTTTATATTTGGTATAGTTGTTCCAAAATATAATAATCCGTCTTGTTCCATATAAAAAAGTGGACGAATTCCCATTTGATCTTTGGCTAAAAAAAGTTCTTTTTTACTTTCGTCCCAGATTGCGAAACTAAAATCGCCAATTAAATGCTTTACACAATCTTTTCCCCATTTGTGATAAGCTTTTACTATTACTTCTTCTTCCTCAGTATTTTCAGAAAAAGACAGATGATTACTTAATTCCTCAATGTTATCCAAACGACACCAACCTACAAAAAATAAATCAGTAAATTCATTGATTCTTGAAATTGGTTTAGCAAAATCTTCTAACAAGATTTTATCTGATAGAAATGGAGTGTTTTCATTATCTAGCAATTTAGTATTGAGATAATTATTTGCTACTTCTAGAAAATTGCTATTTTTTAAGTTTAAAATTCCAAAAAATCCTTTCATTTCACTGTATTTTTTTACATTTGCGAAGTTAACAAATAATGCAAAAAAAGCTATAAAATGCTATACAAATACAGGGTTTTCAATTTAACATGTACTTCAACAATTCCATTACCATCTTTTATTGTAGATGAAACTGACGGGAAAGCTGATTTTGAGGTAGTTTTGGGTACAGTTAAACCTGATTTTAAAAATGAACCTAATGTAAAAAAGCCATTTACTCAATTTAATGAAAATGAGTTTTTTTATCAAATGCCGAATATTGCGCGCTATTTTGTAAGTGATGGTAAGAAAGTAGTTATAGAACCATTATGTGAAGATTGGGATAGTATTTTATTGTTCTTTTATTCTAATTGTATTGCGGCAATTTTATTTCAAAAGAATCAAATTCCGTTTCATGTTTCGGGGGTTTTGGATAAAAAAGGTGGTTTATGGTTATTTGCAGCGCCTTCCAGAACTGGAAAATCTACCACAGCTTTGAAGTTAAAAGAGCGAGGTTATACCCTTTTTACAGATGATACCGCTTTAATTACGGTTGAAGACAATGCTTGTGTGGCGATTGCTTCCTATCCTGTTTTAAGAGCTTGGGAAAACACGATTCATAATCAAAAAGCATTTGATGTATCAGAAGCTAAGCAATTACGTGCGGAAATTAATAAGTTTGGTATTGCATTTCATGAAGATTTTGTAAGCACTTCTCAAAAAGTAAAAGGAATTATTTTTTTGGAAATGAAAGGAAATATTATTGATATTGAAAGAGTAAAACCGGCTGTCGGAATGAAATTTTTAGGAGATAATATTTATCGTAACAAATGGATTAACGGAATGAATAAGCCATTGTTACAATTTAAAACACTAAGTTCCATTTCTCAAAAAGTCTCTTTTTGGACTGCTGTAAGACCAAAAGATAAACCAAGTTTTGATAGTTTTGCAGATGCTATTATCAATCAAATTATAGAAGCCGATGGACAATAATATCATTTGGCTGGCATCCTATCCTAAATCAGGAAATACCTGGTTTCGCAGTTTTTTGACGGCTTTATTGAATGACGGAGAAATTGATATCAATAAAATGGATACTGATGGCATTTTTTCGGATAAAGGGTATATTGAAACTATTTTAGATTTATCTTCCGATGATTTAAGACCAACTGAATTCGAATCGTTTAGAAAAATTGCTTTTGGTTATAGAGCACAAGAATTAAAGAAAGAAGCATTTATAAAAATACACGATGCTTATACGTTTGACAGATGGAATGCTTTACCTTTGATTCCTAATGCAGGAAGTCGTATCGCTATTTATTTGGTTCGTAATCCTTTGGATGTAGTACTTTCTCTTGCTAATCATACAGGTTTAACTATTGATGAAACAATTGATAAATATCTAAATTCTGAAGAAGGTGCTTTTGTTAAAAAATGGAAAATAGGGCAACAATATTACCAATTGTTGGGAACTTGGGCTATGCACGCCTCGAGCTGGATGCAACAAAAGGAAATTCCGGTTCATATTATTCGTTATGAAGATATGAAATCCAATCCTTTTCAAACTTTTAAATTAGCAGTCGATAAAATGCAGTTGAATTATTCTGATGATGCGATTATTAACGCTATTGAGGCCACAGATTTTAAAAAATTGAAAAATCAGGAAGAAAATAAAGGTTTTAAGGAAAAACAATTAGCTTCTTCGGCTTTCTTTTTTAAGGGAGAAACGGGACGTTGGAAAAAGGAATTAACCAACGAACAAATACAAAAAATAATGACTGTAAATGAATCGATGATGAAACGATTAGGATACTGGGAAGAAACAATCAATCAACTTAACAATTAATTTAATGGGAAATAGAAAATATGTTTTGAATACTGATAAAGTTTTGTTTACACCTTTGGATGATGAAGGTATTTTATATGCTATAGAAGAAAACAAATACATTAGTTTGAATACTACTTATACTTCTATTATACAATACATAGCTGAAGGTTTAGATTTCAATCTTATTGTTACTCAATTAATGGAAGAATACGAAGTAAATCAAGATGTTTGCGAAATGCAATTGAATACCGTAATAGCTGATCTTATTGCTAAAGAGTATATCAATGAAGCGACTGCTTAGAAAGTTTAAAAATATATTTATTTTAAGCCGGCGTCAATGGAAATTAATTTTGCTGGTGTTTTGGCTTTCAATTTATAGAAATATATTGTTGTTTTTTAAATCTAGAAAAGCCTTTTCGGAAGATATTTGTAAAAACCAACAGCAAAACTTACAGTTAACAACTGAAAAAATACAATTGGCTAAAGATATAACTTTAGCAATAGCAATAGCTAATAAACGTATCCCTTGGAAGAACGTTTGCCGTCATCAGTCTTGGCAGGCGGTATATATATTATTAAAATATCAGATTCCTTTTGAATATATTATTGGTATTGAAAGAAAACACCATAAAAAAGAGGGACACTCTTGGGTAAAGGTAAATGGTAAATTTATTTGCGGAGGATGTAATGAAAATGACTATGCTATTATTTATAATAAAAAAATCCAATAACTAATTTTAGTGATTGGATTTTAATTTACGTTTTTTTTTAAGAATAATTATCTGGATCAGTTGCTGTAGATTCTGGTTGAGCATTAACAGTTCCATTATTTACTTCAATTTCAGTTGCCTGAGGCGCTATCCATTGTTTTTTTTCTGTATTCATAATTTGTAGATTTCTAGGTTTAAGTCAGACAAAGGTATATTTTATTTTTGTAATAAAAAACTTGAAGTAAAAAAAAAATAAAAAATATCAATTTTTGATACAAATAAGAATAATTATTTTGCAAAGAAAAGGAAAAGAGTATTTTTGATTTTCTAAATACTGTTTATGAACCAAGTAAATCATTTATTCCAACAAAATTATTCCGTAACCCGCAAAGAAAGGGAGGAATTGAATGGGCATAAGTCTTTTACCATTTGGTTTTCAGGATTATCAGGTTCTGGTAAATCCACTTTGGCGGCAGCTTTGGATCAATGGTTTTATAAGCGTC
Organism: Flavobacterium flavipallidum; assembly: GCF_038289905.1. Lineage (NCBI taxonomy): Bacteria > Pseudomonadati > Bacteroidota > Flavobacteriia > Flavobacteriales > Flavobacteriaceae > Flavobacterium > Flavobacterium flavipallidum. Next base: position 17,695 of record NZ_JBBYHU010000003.1, read on the forward strand.
AAATCCGTTCTTACATTACCGATGGCGATAATACACGATTGCATTTGAATCGTGATTTGGATTTTAGTCGTGAAGGTAGAAAGGAAAATATCCGTCGTGTGGCGGAGGTAGCACGTCTTTTTAATGATGCCGGTGTTGTAGTGATTAGTTCTTTTATTTCACCTTTTGAAGAAGATCGTATTGCAGCTAAAAGCATTGTTGGTTCTGAAAATTATATCGAAGTTTATATAGCTACACCACTTGAAACCTGTATTCAAAGAGATGCTAAAGGTTTGTACGCCAAAGCTCAAAAAGGCGAAATCAGTGATTTTACAGGAATCAACAGTCCTTATGAAGTACCATTAAGTCCTGATATTATTGTTGATACTACGGATAAAAGTATTGAGGAATCATTAGAAACAATAACCAATTGGCTGTTAGAGAATAAGTTACATATAATAGTAGGGTTAAAGCAATAATTCATTGTGAAAAAACAATTCCAATTTAAGAAAATCCTCAAGGATTATATCCAGATTTTACAAATCATCTACAAAGCTTCTCCGGGCAATGCGGTGAGTTATTTTGTATTAGTATTATTTCAATCGGTGGTTCCTGTTGCATCGCTTTATATTACTAAAGAAATTATCGATATCATCACGACTCCAAAAGGACATGATTTTAACGAAATTATTTTTTGGGTTATTGGTTTTTGTCTTTTGCAATTAGTTGCTTCCATTTGTACGCAATTGGCAACTTATGTCAATGGTTTATACCAACAAAAAGTAGGTGATTATTTGTCGAAACGTGTGTTGGACAAAGCCATTTCAGTTGATTTCTCCTATTACGAAAATCCAGTTTATCACGATACGTTGCATTTGGCGCAACAACAGTCAGTTTTTAAAGCGGCACAATTGTTAAATGGATTCAGTAATTTGTTGATGCAATTTTCGAGTGTTGTGATGATTGCTTGTATGTTGGCTTATTATTATTGGCAATATGCCGTAATCATTGTGGTACTTTCTTTACCGTTGTTTGCCGTAAAATGGTTTTTTTCGAGAAAAAGTTTCACTGAAGAAACGAAGCTAGCCAAAATAGAAAGAGAATCCAATTATTTACAACAGGTTTTAACGGGATTGAGTTATGCTAAAGAAGTACGTCTTTTTGGGTTTGGAAAAGAATTCATTTCCCGTTACAGCGTTTTAAGGGAATATTTGTTCAAACAGCGAAAATCAATTCAAAACAGGCAAAATTTTTACAGCGTAATTATAGAAGCTGTCGAGATTGTTTTAGTAGGTTTTATTTTTCTTTCTTTGGCTCGAAATACCTGGGAACAAATTATTACACCGGGTCTTTTTGTGATTTATTTGCAGGGTTTCCAGAAATTACAATCGGGGACTAAAAGCTTTTTGACGGCTTTGGTACAATTATTTCAACACCGAATGTTTATCAATCATCTTTTTCAATTTCTTGATATTCCGGAAAGAACTTCCAAGGAAAATGCTGTTCCTTTTCCACTAAAACCTTCAAAATTAGAAGTTAAAAACCTTCATTTTACTTATCCGAATACCAAAAGAGAAATTCTAAAAGACATTTCGTTATCCTGTGAAAAGGGACAAATCATAGCCATTGTTGGTGCTAATGGTTCGGGAAAATCTACTTTGGTAAAATTGTTAGGGAAATTGTATGATTATGAAAATGGAAGTATTGTTATTGATGGATTGGATTTAAAAAATATTGATAAAGAGACATTCCGGGAAAATAGTGTTTTCCTTTTTCAGGATTTTGAAAAATATTTTCTAAGTGTTGGAGAAAGCATTAGTTTAGGTTCTAAAGAGAAAATCAGTATCGAAAAATTAAAAGAGGCTGTAAAAAATAGTGGTGCGAATGTTTTTATTGATAAAATGAAAAAGGGATTTGATACTAAATTAGGTCGTACTTTCTGGATGGGCGAACAATTGAGCGGTGGAGAATGGCAAAAATTAGCCTTAGCCAGATTGTTTTACCGTGATGCTGATTTGGTAGTTATGGACGAACCAACGAGTGCTTTGGATGCTTTTTCTGAAAGCGAATTGTACAATTCATTGCGAGTTTGGGGAAAAGAAAAAATGATCATTTTAGTTTCTCATCGATTATTTCAATTGAAAAAGGCCGACGTGATTTATGTCATGAAAGATGGAAGTATCGTAGAGAAAGGTGATTTTGACAGTTTAATAGCTCAAAAAAGTTACTTTTTCGAAATGTTTAATGATCAATTGTAATTTGAATATACTTTAGAATTTAAATTTGCAGAAAATCATTTTAGATGAACAAATCCCTATCCGAAGCCGCAAAATATACTTTACAGTTTATCAATCAAACCCAACGTTCGGTTTTTTTGACGGGTAAAGCTGGTACAGGTAAGACGACTTTGCTTCGTGAAATAATTGAAACTACACATAAGAATACGGTGGTGGTCGCACCAACAGGAATTGCGGCTCTAAATGCTGGCGGTGTTACGATTCATTCGATGTTTCAACTGCCGTTTAGCGGATTTATTCCTTCGCATACAGCCGAATCCCAATTTTCGGAAACGGTAAAATTTGAAACTAAGGAAAGTTTACGCAGGCATTTTAAAATGAATGGGGTGAAAAAATCGGTGATTCGAAATATGGAATTGCTGGTTATTGACGAGGTGAGTATGCTGCGTGCCGATTTGCTGGATGCGATGGATTATATGATGCAAACCGTTCGAAAAAAAGCAACTCCTTTTGGTGGTGTTCAAGTGCTTTTTATTGGCGATTTGTTGCAATTGCCACCGGTAATTCGGGATGAGGAATGGCGTACTTTGCGCAATTATTACAAGGGAAAATTCTTTTTCCATTCGCATGTTATTCAGCAAAGTCCGCCTTTGTATATTGAATTATCTAAAATTTTCCGTCAGACGGATACCAGTTTTATTTCGGTTTTAAATAATCTGAGGAATAACCAGATTACTCCCGAAGATGTTCAGGTTTTGAATCAATATGTTAAACCTGATTTTGATTTAAAAGCCAATAAAGGTTACATCACTTTAACCACCCACAATGCCAAAGCCGATGCGATGAATGCTCAGGCTTTGCAAGATTTGAAAGGAGAATTAATAACTTATACGCCTGAAATTACAGGTGATTTCCCTGAGAAAATATTTCCAGTGGAACACAATTTGCAATTGAAAGTGGGAGCTCAGATTATGTTTGTCAAAAACGATCTGAACTTTGAAAAGAATTATTTCAATGGTAAAATGGGGACTATCAAATCGCTTTCTAGCCAAGAAATCTTAGTGCATTTTCCCGATGAGAATAAAACTATTGAAGTTGAAAAATACGAATGGCAAAACATCCGTTACAAAGTCAATGCCTTAACCAAAGAAGTAGAAGAAGAGGTTTTAGGGACTTTTGTACATTATCCTATCAAATTAGCTTGGGCGATTACCATTCATAAAAGCCAGGGATTGACCTTTGACAAAGCAGCGCTCGATGTATCGCAGGTTTTTATGCCCGGACAAGCTTATGTGGCTTTATCGCGTTTACGTTCGTTAGAGGGCTTAATTTTGCTTTCTCCGTTGCGTATGAATGGTATTTCAAATGATCAGGACGTGATGGAATATGCCCAAAATAAAGCTTCGGAAGAAGTCCTGAAACAATCTTTGCATTTTGAAACTAAGAATTTCATTCATCATTATTTAATTAATAGTTTCGATTGGTACGATTTGGCTCAGGAATGGCGCAATCATAAATATAGTTATTCGGATAAAAGCGAAGTTTCGGCTAAATCCAAAAATGCGAAATGGGCGGCAAACCAATTGCAGCAGATTGAAACGCTTTTGGATCCATCCAAAAAATTCATAATCCAATTGAACCGTATTTTTGCCAATGAAACTGTTGATTTAATTCATGTTTCCGAACGAATTCAGGCAGCTTTTGGTTATTTTTTCAAACCAATGGATGATTTGGTTTTTGAAGTTTTATGGAAAATCGAAGAAATAAAACGCGCCAAAAAAGCCAAAGCCTATTTTGAAGAATTATCCGAATTAGAAGAACTGCAATCCAAAGCCGTTTTACGATTGATGAAAGCCAAATTATTGATTGAAACGGTAATGGCAAATGAGGCAATTTCGAAAGAAAAGCTGACTTCAGATGAAGTGAAAAAATACCTATCCAGAAAGAAAGAAGCGATTCAAAAAGAATTCAAAGAAACTCATGTGAATTTGTTGGAAGACGAAGTAGATTTGGATCGTTATTCTTCCAAGAAAAAAGGAACAAAAGAGCCCAAAAAATCAACTATTGAAGAAACTTTTGAACTTTGGATAGCCAAGAATTCCATTGAGGATATTGCCAATATTCGAAAATTAACGGTGCAGACTATTGAAGGGCATTTGGTTAAATTAATTCAAGGGAAAAGAATTTCCATTAGCGAAGTTCTGCCTCAGGATACTATTGATGAATTGGCGGAAGCTTTTAAATTTTACAAAGAAGAATCACTTACCCCAATGAAAGAACAATTTGGAGAAAAATATTCTTGGGAAGAACTGCGAATGTTCAAAGCGAGTTTGAACTGAATATTTATGAACTAAAGAATTTTATATTAATGATTATTCTTATCTTAAAGTGGCTTTTTTCATTACTTTTGCATTATGGCAACATCAGAACAAATAAAATCTTTACTTCAATCTCATTACAAAAATGATAATGAGAGATTCACTTCCATCGCTCTTCAGGTAGCAGCACATGAAGCGAGGCAGGGACACATGTCTATCGCAAAAGAGATTAAAGATTTAGTTGATAGGTCAAAGACAGATGGTTTTAAAGTAATTAAAATAAATCCAGATTTGAGCGATTTAGTTCTTGTTTATTATCCTGAGAATAGATTAAATGAACTAATACTTTCCGAGGAAGTTTCAAATAAATTAAATAGAATAATACGAGAATATAAACAGCGTGATAAGATTTTAAAGCACGGGTTACAAAATCGTAGAAAAGTTTTATTGTCAGGTCTACCAGGAACAGGAAAAACAGCTACAACTTCTGCTATATCAGGGGAGTTAAAATTACCATTATATGTTGTTATGATGGATAAATTAATGACTAAATATATGGGCGAGACCGCATCTAAATTGAGGCAAATTTTTGATATGATGGTTTCAAATAGAGGGGTTTATTTATTTGATGAATTTGATGCTATTGGCGCTGAAAGAGGGAGAGATAATGAAGTTGGTGAAATGCGTAGAGTATTGAATTCATTTTTGCAATTCATTGAACAAGATTCATCAGAAAGTATAATTTTTGGAGCTACTAATAATATTAAAATATTAGATTCAGCTTTATTCAGACGTTTTGATGATATTATTACATATTCTTTACCAAATAAAGAAGAAATAGGAGAATTGATAAAATTGAAACTACACAAATTCTTAGGAAATTTTTCTCTTAAAACTGCCATTGATGCTGCAAATGGATTAAGTCATGCAGAAATAACAAATGCATGTAATGATGCATTAAAAGAAATTATTTTGACGGATAAAAATGTAGTAACTCAAAAATTGTTAGTTCAAATGATGAAAGATAGAAAAACTAGTCATTTGATATAATATTTATGAGCGACGATTTTAAGCCCCATCTTTTTATAAAAAATGTTCACTTTTCGCAAGAGTACACTACACCTCCAGGACCACCGATTGAGTCAAAATTACCACAAAGAGATCGTCAATTTCATGGTGAATTTTTGCTTTCATCGTTAACTGATATATGGAATAATCATAATGAAGAAGTTCGTCAAAGAACTGAAAAAGGGTTGCCTGTAAAATCTGGAGAATATATTACATTTATTGGTGCTGAAAAACAATTATTAGAACTAAGCTCATTGGGAGCTGATGGTGCTAAATTACTTAATGTAAAAAACAATTCTGAACAAAGTGCACAAATAGCGACTGTGTTCATTCCTAGCAATAAGCAAAATAAATTAATTACCAAAGTTGCAAAATATCTTAGTAAAGATACTGTCAAAGGACTTCCTTTAAATCAAAAACTAGTTGAAAAGATTGAATATATTCAAAGAACAACTGTTGAATATATTTGGAATAGTTCAAATGAGTTTTTACCAAAAGAAGCAGCAGTTTGGTGTGAATTATGGTTAGCGTTAGAAGAATCAGAAATAGGTAACGAACTGACACAACTTTATGAAATATGTGAATTTTTAAATATTTCTGTTTTAAAAAATCTAACTATTTTTCCTCAAAGATTAATAATAAATGCTAAGTTAAATTATGACCAATTAGTTGAACTAACATTATCTTTTGGATGGATTGCTGAAATCCGTCGAGCAGAAGAATTAAATAGTTTTTGGCTAGATCAAACGATTGTTAATAGAGAAAATTGGATTGAATCAGCTTTAAGTAATATTACGTTCAATAATTCAAATAATTACATATCTATATTAGATTCAGGGATAAATAATGGGCATTTATTAATTAAAGATGCTTTATCCGACAATGACCGTTTAACTGTTGATATAAATTGGGGTATAAATGATTCTGGACATAATGGACATGGAACAGCTATGGCAGGTATTTCTCTTTATGGTAATTTAAGTTATATTTTAGAAAACAATGCATCATTAGAAATTAGACATAGATTAGAATCGATTAAGATTCTTCCACCTAGTGGACAAGAAAATGAATTAGATAATTGGCATTTTATTACTCAGAATGCAATAAACATTGCAATAACAAATAATCCAGATTATAAAAGAATATTTGGTATGGCTATTACTGGTAGGAATCAAAATGATTTCGGAAAACCTTCTACTTGGTCAGCATATTTGGATAGAATAATTTTTGGAGAGGATGAAAATGATAAGAAAGTTTTTGTAATTAGTGCTGGAAATGCTAGAGAAGAAGATGACTGGAAAAATTATCCTGAGAGCAATAAAGATCTTTCTGTGGAGAGTCCTGCTCAAGCATGGAATGCTATAACGATTGGTGCATTTACCAATAAAATTTTACCTGAAGCAAATTCTACTGTTGCTAAAAAATTTGAATTATCACCCTACAGCAGAACATCAAGTTCTTGGGAAAATCCATGGCCAATAAAGCCTGAAGTTGTTTTTGAAGGTGGAAATTTAAAAAAACTAGAAAATGGTAGTATTGATTATCACGAAGATTTAGATATCTTAACAACATCTTCAAATACAGCTATTAACGCATTTGCTAGATTTAATGCAACTAGTGTATCAACAGCTTTTGCATCAAATTTTTTAGCTAAATTGAGAGATGCATATCCAAATGCTTGGCCTGAAACTCTCAGAGCATTAATGATTCATTCGGCATCATGGAATTCTGAAATTATTAATCAATTTAATATAGATTTAAAAAAAGTAGGAGATAAGCAAAGACTACTAAGAATTATTGGGTATGGAATACCAAATTTAGAAAAAGCCATAAAGTGTAAATCAAATTACTTAACATTTATTTCAGAAGAGGTAATACAACCTTATAAATTCGATGGTACTGTAAAAACTAATGAGATACACTACTATGAATTTCCTTGGCCTACTGATATTTTAGCAAATCTTGGAGATTCTAATGTTACATTAAGAGTCACGCTATCATACTATATTGAGCCAAATCCAGGGGACAAGGGATATTCAACAAAATATGCTTATCAATCTTGTGCTTTAAAGTTTTTATTGATCAATCCAACAGAAGATTTTGATAATTTTAAAATAAGAACTAATAAAATAAATATTGATAATCTTAAAGAAGAAAAGGGAGGAAAATTAGAAGAAGGAGATTATGATAAAAACCAAGAAAAAAGATGGTTTCTGGGTGCTGAGACTGTTTTTAAAGGTTCTATTCATAGTAATTTTTGGAACGGTTCTGCTGCTGAAATTGCAGTTTGCAATAAATTAGCGATATTTCCATTAGCATCTGGTTGGTGGAAATTATTAAAAAAGCAGAAAAAATATGATTCTCAATTGAGATATTCCTTAATTGTCTCAATTGAAACTCCGGAAAACACTACAGATATTTACACTCCAATCGCCACTCAAGTTGCAGTTGAAAATTTAATAGTTGTCTAAACCAGAAAACCAACTGGAAATTTATTAGGGAAGAACTCCGAATGTTCAAAGCGAGTTTGAACTGAATATTTATAAACCATTAAGATATTTAAGGAACATTAAGTCTAAATTTTCTTAATTTCTTAATGGTTTAAATTTTTGATTCTTTTATTTTTTATACTTTTGCAAAAAAAAATTCTAAACTTAAACTGTTTATAGCATGCAACTGTACAACACCTTAAGCGCAGAAGAAAGAGCTGAATTGATTGATCAAGCAGGTCAACAACGTCTTACGTTGTCTTTCTATGCGTATGCCAAAATTGAAGATCCTAAAAAATTTCGTGATGATTTATTCGTAGCCTGGAATGCACTGGATGCACTGGGACGAATTTATGTTGCCCACGAAGGTATTAATGCTCAAATGAGTGTTCCGGCCGAAAATTTTGAAGCTTTCAGAGAGACGCTGGAAGTATATGATTTCATGAAAGGCATCCGTTTGAATGTGGCCGTAGAGCAAGACGATCATTCCTTTTTAAAATTGACTATCAAAGTGCGTCACAAAATTGTAGCTGACGGACTTAACGATGATACTTTTGATGTAACCAACAAAGGGGTGCATTTAAGAGCCAAGGAATTCAATGAAATTCTGGAAGATCCGAATACGATTGTGGTAGATTTTAGAAATCACTACGAAAGTGAAGTAGGGCATTTTAAAGGTGCTATTACTCCTGATGTAGAGACTTTTAGAGAAAGTTTGCCTATTATTAACGAGCAATTACAGGATTATAAAGAAAATAAAAATCTAGTGATGTATTGTACAGGTGGAATTCGTTGCGAAAAAGCCAGTGCTTACTTCAAACACCAGGGATTCAAAAATGTTTTCCAGTTAGAAGGCGGAATTATCAACTATGCCAAACAAATCCAAGAAGAAGGTTTGGAAAGCAAATTCATTGGTAAAAACTTCGTTTTTGATAATCGTTTAGGTGAAAGAATTACCGATGATATTATTGCACAATGTCATCAATGTGGAAAACCTTGTGACAATCATACCAATTGTGCTAATGATGGCTGCCATTTGTTGTTTATCCAATGTGACGAATGTAAAGCGACAATGGAAAATTGCTGTTCAACGGAATGTCAGGAAATCACCCATTTACCATTGGAAGAGCAAGCAAAACTGCGAAGTGGAGTACAAGTAGGTAACAAGGTATTCCGAAAAGGAAAATCAGAAAGTTTAAAATTCAAACATTCCGGCGATTTGCCAAATACTGCTTTGGCAACTGCCCAGAAAACAAATGATATTCGTCAAAAAATAAAAGTAAAAAAGACCTTAGTTGGAAAAGCGGAACATTATTATGTGAAAGCGGGTATTGGATTGTTTACCATTGAAAATCAAGAATTAAACTTAGGAGATAAAATTTTAATTTCAGGTCCAACTACAGGAAATCAGGAATTGGTTTTAGAAAAAATGTTTGTTAATGGATACGAAGGAACTCAGGCTGTAGCTGGTGATAAATTAACTTTTGCAGTCCCTTTCAGAATTCGTTTATCTGATAAATTATATAAGATTTTAGACTAATTTATAAGTCATATAATATTCTAAAAGCCTGTTTCTTTTTTTATAGGGAACAGGCTTTTTTATAATAAATTTAAACTTTTCGAGTTATTTCAAAAGAATTTATATTCTAGTCTTTAATCAATTTGAATTCTACTGGTTGAAAATATAGTTTTGAGTCTTTCTCAAAATAAATTCCGTTTTCTTTTTCTTCAAATTTTACTTGGTAGTTATGAATTAAATTGGTTTGAGCGATAACATTTACTTGATAGCTAGTACCCCTTTTGTTTTCAATAGATATATTTTGAACAATTCCGTTTATCACAATCGATTTTGGAATTATTGCGCTGTTATTTAATTCAAAACTAACGATATATCCTTTTTCAGTATTCCTGTTATAGCTTTGATAGGTTTGGTTTTTAATGTCTAAAAGTTGTTTGGAACAGGATGACAGAAAGAAACATCCGAATGAAAGTAAAATATAGATGGTTTTTGATGTAATAATTTTCATAATTTTAGAGTTTTTAATAGCTACAAATCTAATTTAAACAATTGAATAATAATGAAATTAAAATATGTCCTTTTTACGTTGCTAGTGGGATTGGTTTTTACTTCTTGCAGTAAGGATTCTGATTCAAATGAAACCACAACCACCACCACGCCAGACGAGATAAATGATTTTGTTTGGAAAGCAATGAATTCCTGGTATTATTGGCAATCCAAAGTTGCTAATTTATCCGATAGCAAAATTACTTCTAACAATAACTATGCTAATTTTATTAATGGTAAGACTCCTGATGCGCTGTTTTATTCGCTTCTTTATCAAAGAGGAACGATTGATAAATTTTCTTGGATTGAAAATAGCAATGAAGTGGTTAGGGCTTCTAAAATTGCCGAAGTCCAAAAAAGTGGTGGTTTTAATTATGGTCTTTACCCTAAGGATGCAAATAATGTAAATTTTGTAGCCTTAATAAATTATATCGTACCTGGTTCACCTGCAGCTTTAGCCGGATTGAAAAGAGGTGATGTTATTACTAAAATAAATGGTAATCAACTTACGGCAAGTAATTATAATCAATTGGGCAATACACAGGTTGTTCTTACTTTGGCAGCAACTGCGGTAGTAACAAGTTCAGCTTTGGTTACCACTGACAAAGCGACTACTGTAACGGTGTCACAACTTGATATTGACGAAAACCCTATTGCTTATTACGAAAAGAAAGTATATGGTAGTAGGAACATAGGCTATTTAGTGTTTAATAGTTTCAAATCCGATTATAATGACGAACTCAATGCAGCTTTCGCTAAAATGAAATCGGATGGAATTAACGAATTGGTTTTAGATTTAAGATACAACGGTGGTGGCTCATTAGAAACTGCAATTGCTTTGGCACAAATGATTAACGGAAATAATACTAATAAGCCTTATATCTATTTAGATTTTAATGACAAACATAATAGTAATGATGGTTTTGAATACCTTTCAGATAAAGTTAGAATTTACAACTTAGTAGATAACGAACCCACTTTTCAGAGTGAAGAAAGTGTAAATAGTCTTTCTTTAACTAAAATATATGTCCTAGTTAGTTTTGAAACAGCTTCTGCCAGCGAGCTCACCATTCAATGTTTAAAAAAATACATTGACGTGGTTACGATAGGCGATGATACAGTTGGTAAATTTGTAGGATCGATAACCTTATATGACTCTCCTGCATACGATTATGTCTCTTACGATAACAGAAGTACTAAGCACAAATGGCAATTGCAACCTATTACTTTTGCCTATTACAACAAAGACAAAGATGCCAATCCGTCAAAAATAACACCTAATTATGAAATTAATCCATATGATACTTTTTCAAATTTGGTAGAATTTGGAAACGTAAAAGACCCTTATTTAAAAAAGGCTCTTGAACTAATTACCGGGCAAACTTTACGTACTGATAACCAAAGTGCTAAAAGTGTAACTTCATTTAGAAATGACAATCTTGCTGCATTCAATCCTACAAATACAGCCAAAGGATTATATATTCAAGATTTTAAAAGTTTAAAACAATAAGAATAATTAAAATGCAAGTTTTGAATTGGCTGCTAAAGCCAGTAAATTAAAATTATTTAGGTAATTAAACTTAGAAAGTAAGTATTAAAATATTCAATTTTAAACCATTACATGTTAGTTGTAATGGTTTTTTTTAATATAAAATTAAGAATGAAACCCTTTTTTAAGGTTTGTGAGGTAAAGTTAAAATATACTATCTTTACCGATTCAACGTTTTAAGAACTTAAGTTGTGCTAGTCACAACATCACATATAAAATTATGGCATGTGCAAGTTGTTCAACCTCTGATGGAAGCGCTCCTAAGGGTTGTAAAAATAATGGGACTTGCGGCACCGATAGCTGCAACAAATTAACGGTTTTCGATTGGCTTTCTAATATGAGTTTGCCTAATGGTGAAGCTCCATTTAATTGTGTTGAAGTCCGTTTTAAAAATGGAAGAAAAGAGTTTTACCGCAATACTGAAAAATTGACATTAAGCATGGGGGACATTGTAGCTACAGTAGCTTCTCCAGGTCATGATATTGGTATTGTTACACTTACGGGAGAATTGGTTCGTATTCAAATGAAGAAAAAAGGCATTAACCCTGATGCTACCGATATTCCAAAGATTTACCGAAAAGCGTCTCAAAAAGATATTGATATCTGGACTGCTGCACGAAGTAAGGAAGAACCAATGAAAGTTCGTGCCCGTGAATTGGCAATTATTCAAAAATTAGAAATGAAAATTTCTGATATTGAATTCCAAGGAGATGGGTCAAAGGCGACTTTTTATTATACTGCTAATGACCGTGTGGATTTTAGACAGTTGATTAAAGATTTTGCTAAGGAATTCAGCACCAGAATTGAAATGAAACAGGTAGGTTTCCGTCAGGAAGCAGCTCGTTTAGGAGGAATTGGTTCCTGCGGACGTGAATTGTGTTGTTCTACCTGGTTGACTGATTTTAGAAGTGTAAATACATCTGCAGCACGTTACCAACAATTATCATTAAATCCACAAAAATTAGCGGGTCAGTGTGGTAAATTGAAGTGTTGTTTGAATTATGAGTTAGATACTTACATGGATGCTTTAAAAGGTTTTCCTGAATTTGAAACGAAATTAATTACCGAAAAAGGAGATGCTGTTTGCCAAAAACAAGACATTTTTAAAGGATTAATGTGGTTTGCTTATACGAACAATTTTGCCAATTGGCATGTGTTAAAAATTGATAAGGTTAAGGAAATTATAGCCGAAAATAAGCAGAAAAAGAAAGTGGCTTCACTTGAAGATTATGCTATTGAAGTGACTCAGGAAGTTGAAAAGGACTTTAATAATGCGATGGGTCAGGAGAGTTTAACTCGTTTTGATCAGCCAAAAAAGAGCAAAAGACACAATAAAAAGCCAAAGAAAGCAGTTGAAAATGAAGTGGCTGCTCCGGTTGCAAAAAAGCCATTAAATAAAAACAAACCATCAAATAAACCAGCTCAGCCAGTGCAAGCGGTTCAAACCGCTCCAAATGAGCAAAAACCAGCTGGTGAGAAAAAATTTAAAGGACCTAGAAGACCATCAAACAATAAAAAAAATGAACCTAAGAAATAGTGTATTAGTACTTTTTGTTAGTATGCTCTTTTTTTCTTGTGATAAGAAAAGGGTTTTTGATGAATACAAATCTGTTGGAAGTGCCTGGCATAAGGATAGTGTTGTTTCTTTCAATCTACCGGAATTAGATTCCACTAAAAAATACGATCTTTTTATAAATATCCGTGACAATAATAATTATCCGTTTAATAATCTTTTCCTGATTGTAACTTTAGAAAAACCAAATGGTTATACTAAAGTAGATACTTTAGAATATCAAATGGCAGCTCCTGATGGGACGCTTTTAGGTGATGGATTTACAGATATTAAAGAAAGCAAATTGTATTTTAAAGAGAATGTAAAATTTAGAGGAAAATACAAACTCAACATCAAACAAGCCCTTAGAGAAGGAGGTAAAGTTCCCGGAGTTACTCAATTAGAGGGAATTACCGAAGTTGGTTTAAGAATTGAAAAAAAAGAATAAAAAATAGTTATGGCAGTTAAAAAGACAAATAATGCAGAACACGATGTAAAGTATTATGCAAAAAAATTCTGGAAGTTTTTCTTTTATGGATTAGGAGGAGTTTTTCTTTTTTTCCTATTTGCTTCCTGGGGACTTTTTGGTTCCATGCCTTCTTTTGAAGATTTAGAAAATCCGGATTCTAATTTAGCTACCGAAATTATTTCTTCTGATGGTGTTGTTATTGGAAAATATTTTCAGGTAAACCGTTCCCAATTAAAATATTCCGATTTACCTAAGAACCTTGTTAATGCTTTAGTAGCAACCGAAGATGAACGTTTTTACGAACATTCAGGTATTGATGGAAGAGGTACTTTGAGAGCCATTTTAAGTTTAGGAACTAACGGTGGAGCAAGTACTTTGACGCAACAATTAGCTAAACAATTATTCCATGGTGAAGGTTCTAAATTTTTACCATTTCGTATTGTTCAAAAGGCTAAAGAATGGATTATTGCTATTCGTTTAGAAAGACAATATACTAAGAATGAGATTCTTGCCATGTATTGCAATGTATATGATTTTGGAAATTATGCCGTTGGAGTAAGCTCGGCTTCGCAAACCTATTTTTCTAAAACGCCTAAAGAATTAACCGTTGACGAATCGGCAATTCTTGTGGGAATGTTCAAGAATTCAGGTTTGTATAATCCGGTAAGAAATCCCGTGGGTGTAAAAAACCGCCGAAATGTGGTGCTTGCGCAAATGGAAAAATCACACATGATTACTGAAGCTCAGAAAGAAAAATTACAGGCTTTGCCAATCAAGCTGAAATTTAAATTAGAAAGTCACCGTGAAGGTACAGCTACCTATTTCAGAGAATATTTGAGAGAATACATGAAAAAATGGGCAGAAACGAATAAGAAAGCCGATGGATCAGACTATGATATTTACAAAGACGGTTTAAAAATTTATACTACGATTGATTCCAGAATGCAACTACATGCCGAAGAAGCTGTTGCTGCACACATGGCTAATTTACAGGAGCAATTTTTTATAGAACAAAAAGAAAATAAAAATGCACCCTTTGTAAATATTACCGAAAAAGAAACAAATCGTATTTTAAAGCAGGCTATGAAGGCTTCTAACCGTTGGTTTATAATGAAATCAATGGAAAAAACCGATGAGGAAATCATAGAATCTTTTAATAAAAAAGTCCCAATGACGGTGTTTACATGGAAAGGGGAAAGAGACACCATTATGACACCATTAGATTCTATTCGTTATTACAAACACTTCCTGCAATCTGGATTAATGGCTATGGAACCTCAAACAGGACATATTAAAGCTTGGGTAGGCGGTATTAACTATAAGTATTTTCAATACGATCACGTAGCTCAGGGAGCAAGACAGGTAGGTTCTACTTTTAAACCATTTGTTTATGCCACTGCAATTGAGCAATTAAACATGTCGCCTTGCGATTCAATTATTGATGGTCCTTTTACAATTCCGGTTGGACGCCATCATGTTACGGAAACTTGGACGCCAAAAAACTCCAACAATACCTACCTTGGAATGGTAACTTTGAAAAAAGCTTTGGCTAATTCGATTAATACCGTTTCGGCTAAATTAATTGATAAAGTAGGTCCGGAAGCCGTGATCAAATTAACACACAAATTAGGGGTAAAAACTCAAATTCCGGCACAACCGTCTATTGCTCTTGGAGCCGTTGATATTACGGTGGAAGAAATGGTAGCGGCTTACAGTACTTTTGCTAATCAGGGAGTTTATAATAAACCGCAGTTTTTATCTCGAATTGAAGATAAAAGCGGAGTAGTGATTTACGAACCAATTCCGGAATCACATGATGTCTTGAATAAAGATATTGCCTTTGCAGTAGTTAAATTATTAGAAGGTGTTGTTGAAGGTGGTTCTGGTAATAGGTTAAGATCTACCTACGGAGGAAACGGTGATAACCGTTGGACAGGTTATCCATATGCTTTTACCAATCCAATTGCAGGTAAAACAGGAACAACACAAAATCAATCCGACGGTTGGTTCATGGGAATGGTTCCTAACTTAGTTACCGGAGTTTGGGTAGGTTGCGAAGACCGTTCGGCACGTTTTAAAAGCCTTACTTACGGACAGGGAGCTACTGCAGCATTACCAGTTTGGGGCTATTTTATGAAGTTGTGTTATGAAGATCCTAACTTGAAAGTCTCCAAGGAACCTTTTGAACGTCCTGCTAATCTTTCTATAAAAGTAGATTGTTACCAACCAAGAAAAGTAAGAGATACCGTTGCAAACGACTCTATTCAATCGACAGATGAATTTCAGTTTTAGATAATAAAGAGCCTCCATTTGAAGGCTTTTTTTGTTAGTGAACGAATCGTATTTTGTTTTTTATTTTAGAAAAAAGCCTTATTTTTAAGAATCAAAAACTACGATTCTTTATGATTAATAAAAAAGTAAATTCGGTTCAGGAGGCATTAGAAGGTATTTGCGATAATGCAACTATTATGTTTGGTGGTTTCGGATTGTGTGGTATTCCTGAAAACGCTATTGCCGAATTAGTTCAAAAAGGAACTAAAAATCTCAGTTGTATTTCAAACAATGCCGGTGTGGACGATTTTGGTCTGGGATTGCTTTTGCAAAAAAGACAAATCCGGAAAATGACTTCTTCCTATGTGGGAGAAAATGCCGAATTTGAACGTCAGATGCTTTCCGGAGAATTGGAAGTAGAACTCATTCCGCAAGGGACTCTGGCGGAACGCTGTCGTGCGGCTCAGGTAGGAATTCCGGCTTTTTATACTCCGGCGGGATATGGAACCGAAGTAGCGATTGGTAAAGAAACCCGTGAATTCAACGGAAAAATGTATGTGATGGAACAGGCTTTCAACGCCGATTTTTCCATTGTAAAAGCATGGAAAGGCGATACCGCCGGAAATCTAATCTTCAAAGGTACAGCCCGAAATTTTAATCCTGTAATGGCAGGTGCCGGAAAAATAACCATTGCCGAAGTGGAAGAACTGGTTGAAGCCGGGACTTTAGACCCTAATCAAATTCACATTCCGGGAATTTTTGTACAACGTATTTTTCAGGGTGAGAAATATGAAAAAAGGATTGAGAAGAGAACAGTTCGAAAAAGCGAATAGTGTTCAGTGTTCAGTTTGCAGTGATCAGTTTGGATGCGCAGTACTTAAATGAACTTCAATTTCTTATATGGTTCAAAAAAATGTTTTATTTGAATAGAAAACTTATATGACTTATATGTTTAAAAAATCAAAATTATGCCTTTAACAAAAGAAGATATCGCCAAAAGAATTGCCCGTGAACTTAAAGACGGCTATTTCGTAAATTTAGGGATAGGAATTCCTACTCTGGTGGCTAATTATATACCTGAAGGAATAAACGTTGAAATACAAAGCGAAAATGGCGTTTTGGGCATGGGACCGTTTCCTTTTGAGGGCGAAGAAGACGCTGATCTTATCAATGCGGGCAAGCAAACCATTACCACACTAGCCGGAGCAAGTTTTTTTGATTCGGCAATGAGCTTTGGGATGATTCGCGGTAAACATGTTGATTTAACTATTCTTGGTGCTATGGAAGTGGCTGAAAACGGTGATATTGCCAACTGGAAAATTCCCGGTAAAATGGTCAAAGGTATGGGAGGTGCAATGGATTTAGTGGCTTCGGCCGAAAATATCATCGTAGCCATGATGCATGTCAATAAAGCCGGAGAATCTAAAATTCTAAAGCAATGTTCCCTTCCGTTAACAGGAGTAGGCTGCGTTAAAAAGATTGTAACCGAACTCGCTGTGATGGAAATTACACCAAAAGGAATTAAATTACTCGAAAGAGCCCCAGGCGTTTCCGTAGAACACATTATCGCTTCTACTGAAGCCAATTTAATCATTGAAGGCGAAATTCCTGAAATGTTGATTTTTTAAACTATGAGGATTCCTTTTGAGCCCATTATTTTAGGCTATACAATCAACATTCATTTAGTTTTAGAATATTTGGCTTTCTTTTTTGGATTTAGATATTATCTGTTTTTACGAAAAAAAACGACTGATAGGATTTCGAGCACTAATAGACTCTCCATTATTTTAGGAGCGGCAATTGGTGCTTTTTTAGGTTCCAGAATAATGGGTTTTTTAGAAAATCCTTCATTTCCTTATTCTTTAGAAACGCTAGTAAATATTTTAAATTATAAAACCATTATGGGGGGCTTATTTGGAGGTTTATTGGGTGTAGAACTTTCTAAAAAGATTATTGGCGAACAGCAATCATCTGGCGATTTATTTGTTTTCCCAATTTTATTAGGGATTTTTATTGGCCGAATAGGCTGCATGTTATCTGGGATAAATGAATTTACCTATGGAAAAGAAACCACATTTTTTATGGGAATGAATTTAGGTGATGGTTTAATACGACATCCATTAGCTTTATATGAATTAATATTTGTAATCTTTTTATCTGTATTTTTGTTAAAAATAAAGAATAGGGAATTGAAGAATGGATTATTATTTCAGTATTTCATGATATTCTATTTTGCATTTCGTTTTGGAATTGAATTTTTAAAACCCAATGTTTTCTTTGTTTTCGGATTAAGCACAATTCAGTTATTGTGTTTATTATGCTTAATTTATTATCGCAAAACCATTTTAAACCTTTTTAAAAATGCCCGTTAGAAATTACACCTATTACGATTATACTTTAAGTCTTTGTCCGGAATGCTTAAAACGAATTGACGCTAAAATTGTTTTTGAAAACGATAAGGTGTATATGCTCAAAAATTGCCTGGAACATGGAAAATCCAAAGTGTTGATTGCAGATGATATTCCATATTATAAGAACATCAGAAATTATAATAAACCTTCTGAAATGCCTTATAAATTTAATACCAAAACAGATTATGGCTGTCCCTACGATTGTGGTTTATGTCCGGATCATGAACAACATTCCTGTTTAACGGTTGTTGAAATTACAGATAGATGTAATTTAAGCTGTCCTACCTGTTATGCAGGTTCTTCGCCCACTTATGGCAGGCATCGTACTTTGGAAGAAGTAAAAGCCATGCTAGATGCCATTGTTCGCAATGAAAAAGAACCGGATGTAGTACAAATAAGCGGCGGAGAGCCTACGATTCATCCGCAATTTTTTGAAATTTTAGATTATGCAAAATCACTTCCCATCAGGCATTTGATGTTAAATACCAATGGGATTAAAATTGCCAAAGACAAGGAATTTGCCAGACAATTAAAAAGCTATGCTCCTGATTTTGAAATTTATCTGCAATTTGATTCATTTGAAAATAGTGTATTGCGAGAATTACGTGGAGCCGATTTGAATGAAATTCGAAAACAAGCCATTGCAAATCTGAACGAATTGAATCTTTCCACTACCTTGGTTGTTACGCTTCAAAAAGGATTGAATGATAACGAAATAGGTAAAATAATCGAATTTGCTTTACAGCAAAAATGTGTCCGTGGAGTTACTTTTCAACCTACACAAATTGCTGGTCGATTGGAGAATTTTAATCCCGAAACCGATCGGATGACGTTAACCGAAGTAAGGTGTAAAATTTTGGAACAAACTACTATTTTTAATCCTGATGATTTATTACCGGTTCCTTGTAATCCCGATGCTTTGGTAATGGGATATGCATTAAAATTAGGCAATGAAGTATTTCCTTTAACACGTTATGTTAACCCGAATGATTTATTGGATAACAGTAAAAATACTATCATTTACGAACAGGATGATGTGCTTAAGGAAAAAATGATAGAACTTTTTAGCACTGGAAATTCAGTTGAAGTAGCTGAAGAAAATCTAAAATCTATTATGTGTTGTTTGCCTAATATTGATGCACCTAATTTAGGTTATGATAATTTATTTAGAATTATCATTATGCAGTTTATTGATGCCTATAATTTTGATGTCAGAGCGATTAAAAAATCCTGTGTGCATATTGTCAATAAAGACAATAAAATCATCCCGTTTGAAACAATGAATTTGTTTTATAGAGATGAAAAGTTAGAAAGATTAGAAGAATTACGTAATGAAATTAAATTTTAAACTATGATCGCTTTAGAAGTTGGAAATCTAAATGGTCTGATTATTTTTATTCTGGGAATAATGATTGGACCACCAATAATATTAACTTTAATAGGTTTTGCAGTAAAAAAACAGAGTCCAAAAGGAGCTAAAGTTTTGTTTATTTTAGCGGCTTTATATTTATTAATTGGATTAGGTATTTGCGGCAGTTTACTAACCTAAAAACACTTTTAAACGAAAAAAATAAACCGCAAATTCACAGATTTAATCTGCGAATTTGCGGTTAAAATATGTCTAAACTTAGAATTTTAGATTATAAATTCTCAAAGAAATCATTTCCTTTATCATCGGTAATTATGAAAGCTGGGAAATCTTTAATCGTGATTTTTCTAACGGCTTCCATTCCTAATTCTTCAAAGTCAACTACTTCAACCGAAAGAATGTTTTCTTTGGCCAAAATAGCAGCAGGACCACCAATAGAACCCAAATAGAATCCGCCGTAAGTTTTACAGGCATTCATCACATCCTTAGTTCTGTTTCCTTTAGCAAGCATCACCATACTTCCACCATTTTTCTGGAACTCTTCCACATAAACGTCCATACGTCCGGCGGTTGTTGGACCAAAACTTCCAGATGGCATTCCGTCCGGAGTTTTAGCAGGACCAGCGTAATAAATCGGGTGGTTTTTAAAGTAGTCCGGCATTGGTTTTCCGGCGTCTAATAATTCTTTGATTTTTGCGTGAGCGATATCACGGGCCACAATCAAAGTTCCGTTTAGTTTCAAACGCGTTTTGATTGGGTATTGGGATAGTTTTTTAAGAATCTCGCTCATTGGTTGGTTCAAATCCACTTCAACGGCTTCTTCTAAATGTGGTGGCGTTGCAGGCAATAAACGTTTTGGATTTACCTCTAATTGCTCTACGAAGATTCCGTCTTTGGTAATCTTTCCTTTGATATTTCTATCTGCAGAACAGGAAACTCCTAATCCAACCGGACAAGAAGCAGCATGACGTGGCAAACGAATTACACGAACGTCATGAGTGAAATATTTACCACCAAATTGCGCTCCAATGGCACTTTCCTGGCAAATTTTTTGCACTCTTTTTTCCCATTCCAAGTCGCGGAAAGCCTGACCTGCCATGTTTCCTGTAGTAGGCAAATTATCATAATAACCGGCAGAAGCTTTTTTTACAGCTGCTAAGGTTGCTTCGGCAGAAGTTCCTCCAATCACTAAAGCCAAGTGGTAAGGCGGACAGGCAGAAGTTCCTAAATCCATTATTTTAGCACGAATGAAAGCATCTAATGATTTTTCGTTCAATAAGGATTTTGTTTGTTGGTACAAATAGGTTTTGTTAGCAGAACCTCCTCCTTTTGCTAAAAATAAAAATTCGTAAGAAGCGCCTTTTTTAGCATAAATATCAATCTGAGCCGGAAGATTGGAACCTGAGTTTTTCTCTTCAAACATGCTGATAGGTACAATCTGAGAATAACGCAGGTTTCTTTCGATATACGTATTAAAAATACCTTTAGAAAGCCATTCGGCATCATCAACGCCTGTATATACGTTTTCACCTTTTTTTGCCATTACAATCGCTGTTCCGGTGTCCTGACAGGAAGGTAATTCACCATCAATAGCTACTACGGCATTCTGCAATAAATTATAAGCCACAAATCGGTCATTGTCCGTTGCTTCCGGATCGTCAAGAATAGCTCTTAATTTTTCTAAATGTGAAGTACGCAACATAAAAGAAACATCTTTCATGGCTTCCTGCGAAAGTAACTCTAAACCTTTTGGATCAACAGTTAGGATTTCGCGATCTCCTAGTTTTTCTACTTTTACATAGTCAGAAGTTATTTTACGGTATTGGGTATCGTCTTTTAAAATGGGATAAGGATCCTGATAAATAAAGTCCATTGGTATTTTATTTTTTTTGACAAATATAAAAATTATTTAGCGTAGCCACAGTCTTTTAACAGCTGTGATTCTTTCGTAAAATCAAACTTTTTGTTATAAATTCAAACAAAAAGAGATGATATTTATGCAATACCATCTCTTTTTTGTACAATTAATGTTTTAAAAACTAGCTTAATAAGCTGGTAACTAAAAATAGAATTAGCAATCCTATAGCAATGTATTTAGTGTATTTTGACATTTTTATTATTGGTTTAAGTTATTAGAATTATTTATTATGGCCTGGTGCATAGTATTTGGCACTTTTACTTCCTGTCATTTTTTTAGCCTGACCGGGAGGTATTTTTCCGGAAGGCGTTGTGGTTACCGGATGAATTCGGCAACTCATTAAACTACTAAGTAAAAATAGCAAAGCTATGTGTTTTGAATATTTTTTCATTTTATACGATTTGGGGAAAATATAAAATTTATTGTTTTATCGATTCAAAAGAATGAAAAATAGATTGAATATCCTATATCGTTTAAGATATATTTATCATTTTTATTAAAAAAACCAGCTCGCCACAAAAATCGCAGTAATCACACAAATCGCATCAACCAAAAGCATCGTACCTAAGGCATAACGTGTGTTTTTGATATTAACCGAACCAAAATAAACCGCAATTACATAAAAAGTACTCTCGGCACTACATTGGAAAATACTGCTCAAACGTCCGGTTAAAGAATCAGCACCAAAAGTATTCATCGAATCAATCAAAAATCCTCTGGATCCCGCTGAACTAAAAGGTCTCAATAAGGCAACCGGCAAAGCATCTACAATTTCTTTATTGACTCCCATATTGGAGAAAATAAATCCAAGTCCGTTACTGATAATTTCGAATAAACCGCTGTTTCTAAACAATGAAATAGCAACTAACATCCCCAAAACATAAGGGAAAATAGTAACTCCGGTTTTTACTCCGTTATTGGCTCCCGAAACAAATGCATCAAAAACAGTAGTCTTGGCTTCGGTAAATTTCTTTTCTTTCATAAAGGAAAAAACCAAGGTAATGATGATAATTCCCAATAAAATTAATGCCGAAAGGTTAGTAGTGAAATAGTTTTTTCCAATTAAATCCAAATGATTAACATACATCAATAAACCAATAATGGCAGCAATCAGCGCGACTAAAGCAGCAACCAAAGAAGCACTTTTGAAATTGATTTTTTGTCGGGCTCCTACAATTAAAAAGGCAGCAATAGTACCAATAAACGAGGTGATAATACAAGGCAGCATTACATCGGCAGGATTAGCCGCATTGGCAGCAGCGCGATAGCCAATGATAGAAGTAGCGATAAGTGTTAGTCCGGAAGCATGTAGACACATAAACATGATTTGGGCGTCACTGGCTTTGTCTTTTTCGGGGTTGAGTTCCTGCAAACTTTCCATTGCCTTCAGTCCGAAAGGCGTTGCAGCCGAATCCAATCCGAGGAAATTGGCAGCAAAATTCAAGGTCATATACGAAATCGACGGATGGTTTTTAGGAATACTCGGAAACACTTTTACAAATACCGGACTCAATACTACAGCCAGTTTTCCGGATGCTCCCGAAATGATTAGCAATTCCATTAATCCGCAGAAAAAGGCCAAATATGCAATCAAAGGCAGAATCAAATCTACTAAAGTGCTTTTACAAGTTGGCAATAGTCCATCCGATTTTTGAACACCGCTGAATATTTTAACAGTCTTGTTTTTATAAACATAAGTAGTATCCGCATTAAGCGTATCCCGATTGATAATCATCGTTTGCTCTGGTGCAATTTTAATGCTGTCTTTGATAAAAGCAGGCAGTTCTTCGGCGTATTTTTCAGCAATTAAAATCGGATCGTCTTTTTTTCCATTTAAAACGCTATCAATTGTATAAGTCTCTGCTGTGAACAAACTCACTACAACAAAGGCAATAGACGAAATAAATATTGCCAGCCAAAATCTGCTTAATACCATAATTTTTTAATTTTTGTAAATGTAAATATTTAACCGCAAAGTTCACAAAGGGTTTTCGCAAAGAGCAGTAAGAAATATTTAACTGCAAATTCGCAGATTTTAAATTTATAATCTGTGAATCTGCGGTAAATATTATTTTTTTAGATTACACATGAATAATCTCTTCCTCAATCAATAAGTCTTCTCTTCTTAATCGAAGGAAAATCTGTGCTACTGCAATGGTATCTTTTTCGCAATAGGTTACGATGCGGTCAATGTCTTTTTCGACATAGAAAACATGACCTACCTGACTGCCGTCGATATCGCCTTTTGGCGAAGGAATTCCCAGAACTTTACACATTAATTTTAGCGAAGTAAAATGTTTGTAATCGCCAAATTTCCATAATTCTAAGGTGTCTAAGTGTGCAATTTCCCAAGGTTTTTTGCCAAATAAATTCAGTTTGTCCGGAATAGCAATGCCATTTATAATCATTCGGCGGGCAATAAACGGAATATCAAATTCTTTGGCATTATGTCCGCAGAGTAAATGCTGAGGTCCGTTGAAATGATTGTTTAACAGATTACTAAAATCTTTCAGGATATTCTTTTCTTCTCCAAAAAAGGAAGTCACTCTAAAGTTTCGGATATCACTTTTATTGGCAAAAAAGCCCACTGAAATACAGACAATTTTTCCAAATTCGGCCCAAATTCCGGCACGCTCATAAAACTCTTCTGCCGAGATTTCTTCCTTGCGCTGGTATTGGGTTTTTTGCTCGTACAGATTTTGCATTTCAGGATCCAAAGAATTGAAATCAGCCGTTTCAGGAACAGTTTCGATGTCCAGAAATAAGATGTTGTTGAGGTTTATTTTTTCGATCATATTCTTAGTTTTTGGATTGAGAGGACTGTTCTTGAAGGATTTTATAGGTTTCTTCTAAATAGACATAAAAATCGACGTTATGTGGCGTTCCATTGGTGCTTTTTATATCGTGATGTCCTAATCGAACAATAATTAAATTGTCTTCTGGAACCACAATTACATACTGTCCCAAATGCCCACGCATGTAGAAAACTTTTTTGTTTTGAAACTCCGATAACCACCAGCCGTAACCATATTGAGGAGATTCCTTAAATCGGGGATGAACTGATTTTGCCACAAAATTGCTGTCTAAAATTTGTTTGCCGTTCCATTTTCCGTTATCTAAATAGATTTTGCCAAAACGGGCAAAATCTCTGGCATTACTGGCTATACAGCAAAAAGCTTTTACTAATCCTTTTTTGTCGGTTTGCCAAAAAGCGTCACTTTCGGCGCCCATAGGTTTCCAAAAGGATTCCGATACATATTCGGTCAATGGTTTTCCGGTTGCCTTTTCGATACACATTGCCAGAAGTTGGGTATTGCCACTCAGGTATTTATAGGCTTTTCCGGGTGCACTGTTGTTTTTTAAACCTAAAATTATTTTTGACAAATCCTCGTCAAAATAAGCCTGGGTGGTAACCGAAAATGGATCGTAATAGGCTTCATCCCATTCCAATCCCGATGACATAGATGCCAAATCACCCACAGTCATTGCAGCTGATTTTCCTTTAGAAAATTCCGGAAAAAAGTCGGCTACTTTTTGATCCAAATTTTTGATTTTTCCATCCATGATGGCTTTTCCCAAAGCTGAAGTCACGATGCTTTTGGCCATCGAAAAAGAATTGGATTTGGAGTTTTTACTGTAATTATCATAATAGTTTTCGTTCCAGATACTATCATTTTTGATAATTAAAAAAGCTACGGTTCCCGTTTGTTGATGTGTTTTTTCAAGTCTTTCCGTTGGTTTTACTAGATTGTAATCTTTGGCAATAGGCCAGGGTTGAGGTTGATTGCTTTTTTGGATTGTAGCAGTATCAAAATATTTATAATCATCTAAAAAAGCAGTGGAATGTCCATTGAAATAAGTAATTCTTACAGCTCTTAATAAATAATCCTTTTTGAAAATATAGAGTGCAAGTATTAGAATACTTATCACAATAACTAAACCGCTCAGAATTTTTTTGACTTTTTTCATGGATTTGGAGTTAGTTGAGTACGAATTTACATAAAAAATTATTCGTGAAAATATCAAATATGTTTTTTGTTAAACCATTAAGGAGTTAAGTTTCAATAAGCTTAATTTGCTGAATTCCTTAAATGGTAAAATTATATTTGTAATTGTTTAAAATAACAATTCCTGTTTGCGTGAAGGATTTTCGTGTTCCAATAACCATTTTTTGCGCCATAATCCACCTGCGTAACCGGTTAGTGAGCCATTGCTGCCAATGACTCTGTGGCAAGGAACCACAATCCAAAACGGATTTTTACCATTGGCGGAGGCCACAGCACGAATGGCTTTGACGTCGCCTAATTTTTTGGATAAATCCAAATAACTCATCGTTTTTCCAAATGGAATTTCGAGTAAAGCTTTCCAAACTTTTTGTTGAAATTCTGTTCCGGAAGGATTCAGTTTAAAATCGAAATCAGTCCTTTTTCCTTCGAAATAATCATTCAATTGAGAAACAGCTTGATGTAATACTTCAGGAACTGAATCGGAAACGGTGCCATCATCAGCAATTGAAATACCCGAAATGCCATTTTCATCGCCTTGGATTTTGGCAATGCCAAGTGGTGTTTTAATATAAACAGTTGATTTTTCGTCAAACATTTTTCAAATTTTAGGAGGTTAAAAATCCGATGGCTTCCTGAGCAATTTTTGAGGGATTTCCTTTTGGCGTAGCCAATAAAATATCGGTAAAAAGAGCTGTTTTTTTGAGTTCTACGAATTCTAACTCGGGATAATTATGACTTTTTTTAATGGCTGTTGGCACAATTGAAATGCCTAAACCATTCTTTACTAATTGAATAATTGATGAAATATTATTCGATTCATGAACAACTTGGGGTTTAAATCCATATTGCGCACAAATTTGTAACAAGGCATCATGAAAATGCGGCGCATAATCTTTGTTAAAGAATACAAAGGTTTCTTCTTTTAAGTGAACCAAATCTGCTTCGGAGTGGATATCGTACAAATTTCGATTAAATACCAACGAAAAACTGTCTTTGAACCACAACTTAGAATCAATTTTCGGCGAATGCAAAGGCGAGCGAATGATTCCAAAATCAATTTTTCCTTCTTCTAATGCAGCGATTTGCTTGACAGTTGGGACTTCGTACAATCGGAAATTAACGTATGGATATTTATTCGATAAAAATTGAATCAGTTTTGAAATATCTCCTGAAAAAGTCGAACTCACATAGGCAATCCGGAAATCTCCACTTTGATTTTCGCTTATTTTTTTGGTTGTCAAATTGATGCGTTCCAAATTCTGTATTAATTCCTGAATTTCCTTTTGGTAATATTTTCCAGCATCGGTTAGGATCACACGTTTGTTATTGCGTTCAAAAAGTGTGGCGCCCAGTTCCGTTTCCAGTTCCTTAATTTGTCTACTTAAAGGAGGTTGCGAGATAAATAATTTATCGGCAGCACGAACAAAGCTTAGTTCTTCGGCTAATTTCAGGAAATATTTTAAATGGCGTAATTCCATAAATACTTATTAAGTATTAATTATTGACAAAATAAGCATTTTTGTGTCATATATAAAAATTTTAGGTTTGTAAAAAGAATAGCTATTATGAAAAAATTATCAGTAACAGAAATCGAGAAACGTTTTGACAATGAGGTAGAACGTTTTTCTAATTTGGAAACAGGACAGGTGAGTACAATGGATGCCAAAGTTGTTTTAGAATTAATTACTTGCACTGCAAGAGCCGTAAAACCGGAAGCTAAAACTTTATTAGATTTAGGATGTGGCG
Organism: Flavobacterium flavipallidum; assembly: GCF_038289905.1. Classification (NCBI taxonomy): domain Bacteria; kingdom Pseudomonadati; phylum Bacteroidota; class Flavobacteriia; order Flavobacteriales; family Flavobacteriaceae; genus Flavobacterium; species Flavobacterium flavipallidum. The sequence goes on from NZ_JBBYHU010000003.1 coordinate 45,143, forward strand.
CAGGAAATTATACTTTGAAAATGCTTTCAAAAGTGCCCGATTTAGATTGTACTTTGATTGATTTGAGTCAGAATATGTTGGATAAAGCTCAGGAACGGGTTTCGGCAGCAACAAACGGAAAAGTAGAAACGATTCAGGGCGATATTCGCGAAATTGAATTGCCAAAAAATCATTTCGATATCATCTTGGCCGGAGCGGTTTTGCATCATTTAAGGACTGATGAAGAATGGGAATTGGTTTTTCAAAAGTTATATGATAGTTTGACTCCAGGCGGTTGTTTTTTGATTTCTGATTTGTTAGTTCAGGACCATCCCGAAGTGAATACATTAGTTTGGAAAATGTATGCCAAATATTTGACAGAAAATGGAGGAGAGGAATACCAGAAAAAAGTTTTTGATTATATCGAAAAAGAAGATACACCCAGATCAATGACTTATCAATTGGATTTGATGAAAAGAGTAGGTTTTTCCAGCACTGAAATTTTGCATAAAAATGCCTGTTTTGGTGCCTTTGGAGGTATTAAATAAACAAAAACCCATTCTCTCATAGAGTAGAATGGGTCTTTTGTCATTATTAAGGGTGTATTTATTAGCAAACAGCTGTTTCGATAGTTTCGTTGTATGGTAAATTCCAAGCTTCTGCTACACCTTTGTAAAGAATTTTACCGTTTACGATATTCAATCCTTTTTGTAATTCTGCGTTTTCAGCACATGCTTTTTCCCATCCTTTGTTTGCTAATTGGATAGCATATGGTAAAGTAGCGTTGGTTAATGCTAATGTAGAAGTGTAAGGTACAGCACCCGGCATGTTTGCAACACAATAGTGTACAATATCATCGATGATGAAAGTTGGATTTTCGTGTGTAGTAGGAGTACAAGTTTCAATACATCCACCTTGATCTACAGCAACGTCAACTAATACAGTTCCAGGACGCATATCTTTCAACATGTCTCTGGTGATTAAGTGAGGCGCTTTAGCACCTGGAATTAATACCGCTCCGATAATTAAATCAGCAGTTTTGATTGCTTTTTTAATGTTATATCCGTTAGACATTTCAGTATTTACATTAGCTGGCATGATATCATCTAATTGACGTAAACGTGGTAAGCTAACATCCATTATAGTTACATTTGCTCCTAAACCAGCAGCCATTTTAGCAGCTTGAGTACCTACGATACCTCCACCTAGTACTAAAACATTTGCAGGTTTTACCCCTGGTACACCTCCTAAAAGGATTCCTCTACCTTTTAATGGTTTTTCTAAATATTTAGCTCCTTCTTGGATTGACATACGTCCAGCCACTTCCGACATTGGAACTAATAATGGTAAGCTTCTGTCTACTTTTTCAACTGTTTCGTAAGCTAAACATACTGCTTTGCGTTCAATCATAGCATGCGTTAATGGCTCAGAAGAAGCAAAGTGGAAATAGGTAAAAACTAATTGGTCTTTCTTGATTAATTTGTATTCAGATTCGATAGGTTCTTTTACTTTGATAATCATCTCAGCAATGTTGTAAACCTCTTCAATTGTTCCTAAAATTGTTGCACCAGCCTCAACATATTCCTCATCACCAAAACCACTTCCGTTTCCGGCAGTAGCCTGTACATACACAACGTGTCCGTTCTTTACCATTTCAGCAGCGCCAGCAGGAGTAAGCGCTACACGGTTTTCATTGTTTTTAATTTCTTTTGGAACTCCGATTATCATAGTTTATAGTTTTTTAGAGGTTTGATTGTTATTACGTTACAAATGTATAGACAAGTATTTTTTCCTGATAAAACAAGGTTTAAATAAGAAAAATTTCGTTTTATTGTTTATTTTTACACAAATTATTTCTTGTTTATTTACTTAAACGTTTTCGAAACAGAAATTTTTTCTTTTTTATACTATCTTATATTATGAAATGTTATGATATTAGACGAAACGGATAAACGAATTTTACGCTTGTTGCAAAAAAATGCACATTATAAGCTTAAAGATATCGCTACTAAGATCAACTTGTCATTGACTCCGGTTCATGATCGGGTAAAGCGATTAGAGCGTGAAGGTATTATTGATAAGTATGTGACTGTTTTAAACAAAAAGAAGCTTGGAAAGAACTTAACGGTCTATTGTCAGGTGACTTTGGTCAAGCAGAATTATGATATTTCGGTCGTTTTTAATCAGGCGATCCTCAATATGCCCGAGGTGGTTGAATGTAATTTTATTTCAGGAAGTTTTGATTACCTGCTTAAAATTGTACTAGAAGATATGGAGAGTTACCATCATTTTCATCAAAAGAAACTTTCTGTTTTGCCAGAGGTGTCTCTAATCAATAGTTTTTTTATTATTTCAGAAGTAAAAAATACCACGGTATTGCCTTTATAAACAAGTGAGGCTGTCTTTTTCGGACAGCCTCAGGAAAAGTTCCTAAATTAATTAAGGAGTTTATTTCAAAGAAGAATTGATATAAGCTTCTAATCCTTGTAATTCTTTATCTGTAAATGTTTTGGTCAATTCTAAATTAGCCTGCATAACAGCAAATTGTGAAGGGTCAACGATTGCTTCGCTTTCTCCTTTTAAGAAAGAAACCATATTAGCATTCTTTTCTTTGTAAATTTTAGCAATTTCCTTAAGGCTGGGACCAATTAGCTTTTCATCTGTTTTATGGCAGGAAATACAGTTTCCTTTGCTCTCAAAGATTACTTTACCCAATTCTTCTGGTGCTAATTCTTTGTCTTCTTTAGTAACAGTAGTTGTGTTTTGCTCTTTTTTTCCAAAAGATTCATTACTTTCTTTTTTACAAGCAAAGGCAAAAGCAATAACGGCTAAAAATGCTAGTTTTTTCATGTGTTTTTTTTGGTTTTTAGTGTATCCAAAAATAAATTATTTTTTGGTTTTAAATTAAAAACTGTTTATTTCTTTAAAAGTATTGCAGCTTCCTTGGCAAAATAGGTTGAAATAAGGCTTGCTCCGGCTCTTTTAATACACATTAATTGTTCCATCATAATTTTGTCATTGTCTAGCCAGCCTTTTTCGGCAGCTGCTTTAATCATCGCGTATTCGCCCGAAACATGATAAACGGTTACCGGAACATTTACAGCGTCTTTTACTTCGCGTACGATATCTAAATAAGCGATTCCGGGCTTTACCATGACCATGTCGGCACCTTCTTCAACGTCCCAAAGCGCTTCTTTTACGGCTTCAATGCGATTTGCATAGTCCATTTGGTAGGTTTTCTTGTCTTTTGGTACAACTACATCAGCTTCTTTAGGTGCAGAGTCCAAAGCGTCTCTGAAAGGTCCGTAAAATGCCGAAGCATATTTAGCCGAATAACTCATGATTCCTACATTATGAAAGCCTGCTGCATCTAATCCTTGACGTAATCTTAAAACTCTTCCGTCCATCATGTCTGAAGGGGCAACAAAATCGGCTCCTGCCTCAGCATGAGAAACAGCCATTTTTACCAGAGCATCGTTAGTAGCATCGTTTTCGACATCGCCATTGGTAATAATTCCATCATGACCGTAGATGGAATAAGGGTCTAAAGCCACATCGGGCATGACAATCATTTCAGGACAGGCCGCTTTAATGGCACGGATAGCCTGTTGCATTAAACCGTTTGGATTCCAGGCTTCCGTTCCGGCATTGTCTTTTAGATTTTCGCTTACTTTTACATAAATATTCACTGCTCGAATGCCCAAAGCGAATAATTCTTTGACTTCTTCCACCGTTAAATCAATCGAACGACGGAAAATTCCCGGCATCGAAGGGATTTCTACTTTTACATTTTCGCCTTCGGCAATAAACATAGGAAACATAAAATCACTTGGACTTAATGTAGTTTCACGAACTAAACTTCTAATCGATTCGTTTACTCTTAAACGACGGCCTCGTTGTAATGGGAACATATATTTTAGATTTTAGATTGCAGAATTATGATTTAAAATGAAAATCATAAATCAACATTGTTGTTTTTTACCATTAAGAGATTAAGAAAATTAAGCTTAATGAAACTTAATTTCTTAATGGTATAATTGTTTTTTATATCCAATCAATTGGTTTTTCTAATATTTTCAACAATTTTTCTTCTTCACTGCCAGATTCCGGATGATGGTCATAAACCCATTGTACATGCGGTGGCAATGACATCAAAATAGATTCAATTCGACCATTGGTTTTTAAGCCAAACAAGGTGCCTTTGTCATGAACCAAATTGAATTCTACATAACGACCACGACGAATTTCTTGCCAGTTTTTTTGCGCTTCAGTATAAGGCAAATCTTTTCTTCGTTCTACAATCGGAACATAAGCTTCCAGGAAACTATTTCCAACTTCGGTAACGAAATTGTACCAATCTTCCATTGACATTTCATCGTTAGCTTTGCAATAATCGAAAAATAAACCACCTAAACCTCTGGCTTCATGACGATGCGCATTCCAGAAATACTCGTCACATTTCTTTTTATAGTTGGGATAAAACTCCGGATTATGTTTGTCACAAGCCGTTTTACAGGTCTGATGAAAATGTTTGGCATCTTCTTCAAACAAATAATAAGGCGTCAAATCTTGTCCGCCACCAAACCACTGATTGATGATTTCACTTTTGTCATCATACATCTCAAAATAACGCCAGTTGGCATGAACCGTTGGTACCATTGGACTTTTGGGGTGTATCACCAAACTCAGTCCGCAGGCAAAAAAATCGGCTTCACCCACACCAAACATTTTTTGCATGGTATCAGGCAATTTTCCGTGAACTGCAGAGATATTCACACCACCTTTTTCGAAAACAGCTCCGTTTTCAATTACGCGGGTTCTTCCGCCACCACCTTCTGGTCTGTCCCATAAATCCTGACGGAATTGGGCAACACCATCCATTTTTTCTAAGCCAGCGCAGATTTGATCTTGGAGATTTTGTATGTATTGGTAAAATTTATTTTTCATTATAAATTGGTTCTAATTTAATAGGTGAAAGTTAAATTAATTCATATATTTTATTCTCTTTCCACTTTCTTGAATTTCTATTTTAACAACCTCAGAAAAAGGAATTTTAACAGTCATCCATGGTAATAATCGAGCCTTATAGCCAGTTATTGTATCATTCTTTAATCTCATACTGTCAAAATAAAAATGGCTACGTTTGCCATTATTTAATGTGACACGCATTTCTAATGATGGACCATTATGGAGTATTTGAGTTTCTCCATTTTTATCAATTACATTGATTTTTTTAATTTGAAAACCATTGTAATAGATTGAACCAGATATACTTTTTGATGTAGAAAGATCGTAATCAATATTGCCAAATTGGCTTTTAAAACTTTCAGGCGTTACTGTGTAGGTTTTACATGATAAAAACAACAAACAAGAAACAAATAATAAACTATATTTTAATTTCATAGTTATTTCTTTATAAATTGGCTTTTGATGAAGCTGTTTTATTATTGATTTCAAACGAAAAAGTCTTACTTTCGGCTTGGATATAGTTGTAAATAGCAATTGCTTTTTCTAAAAAATGAAAATGATTTTTTTGAGACATTTCTACTAAAATATCGGCAAAAAGCTCCTGTTGTTCCCAGTCCAAATTTGCTCTTTGTAAAAGCAGATTCAATTCGTCTTCCGATAGTTCAATTGTTCGCTCGATGCTTAAACCAAATTCTTTTAACTGCTCATCAATAGCTTTGAAATCATTATCATTCCATTTTGGCACAAAAACCAACGAATGCAACGTTTTTAGCACATTGTCTATTCGTATACTTTCTTGGTCTCTTAAGCCTTTGTTTAGCATTTTATTTGGTTGTTAGTTGCTAGTTGTTAGCTGATAGTTACTATGATTTTTTCAAACAATTATCAACTAACAACTGTCAACAATTAGTTTCCGTATTCTTTAACAGCGTCAATAAACGCTTTAGCGTGGTCTACAGGGATATTTGGTAAAATTCCGTGACCTAAATTCACCACATATTTGTCTTTACCGAATTCGTCAATCATTTCATGAACCATTTTCTTGATGGTTGGAATTGGCGAAAGCAATCTTGAAGGGTCAAAATTTCCTTGTAAAGTAACATTTCCACCAGATAAATAACGCGCATTTCTAGCCGAACAAGTCCAGTCAACACCTAATGCAGAAGCTTTACTTTTTCCCATTTCGTTCAAAGCAAACCAGCATCCTTTTCCGAAAACAATTACCGGAGTTACTTCAGCCAAAGCATCCACGATTTGATTGATGTATTTCCATGAGAATTCGTTATAATCTGTTGGAGACAACATTCCTCCCCAAGAATCAAAAATCTGCACGGCATTAACGCCTGATTTTACTTTTTCTTTTAAATATAAAATGGTAGTATCGGTGATTTTTTGCAATAAAGTGTGCGCTGCAACCGGGTTTGAGAAACAGAATCCTTTAGCGGTATCAAAGCTTTTCGAACCTTTTCCTTCCACAGCATAACAGAAAATAGTCCAAGGAGAACCGGCGAAACCAATCAATGGCACTTCGTCGTTCAGCATTTCCTTAGTCAGTTTTACAGCATCAAAAACATAACCTAAAGTTTCATTCACGTCCGGAACATAAACCTGATTTACCTGTTCCATCGTGCGGATAGGATTTGGAATAATAGGTCCCAAATTGTCTTTCAATTCTACGTGAATTCCCATCGCTCTTGGCACTACAAGAATATCCGAAAATAAAATCGCAGCATCCGGAGCAATACGACGAATAGGTTGAACAGTGATCTCGGCAGCTAATTCAGGAGTTTCACAACGGGTGAAAAAATCATATTTGTCACGCAAGGCTCTGAATTCTGGTAAATATCTTCCTGCCTGACGCATCATCCAAACCGGTGGACGTTGAACTGTTTCTCCTTTTAGTGCTTTTAAAAATAAGTCGTTTTTTATCATTTTATTTATTTTTCTAAAATTCCCCCTTTAGGGGGTAAGGGGGGATTATTTGTATTCTTCTATTACTGCTTCAATCACATCTTCAATTGTCGGTTCAGCGGCAATGACGATGTTTTTGGTTTTATTTTCTAATGCTGATGCGGTGGTTTCGCCTATGCAAAAGCAAACTTCTTTTGTGATTGTATTATTAGTCAGATAACTTTCTACAGCTGAAGGGCTAAAAAACAAAATTCCATCAAAATTTTCCTCTTTGGAAATTTTAAATGGCGCTAATTTAGTTTGGTAAACCTCAATTTCATTAAAAGTAATTCCTGCATTTTTCAGTGCTTTTGGTAGAGTTTCTTTGCGAAGATTTCCGCTGAAAAAAGTATAGCTTTCTTTGTTGTAGATTAGCGTAATAATTTCCGCTAATTCTGATGCGTAATCCATGTTGGCTTCTACTTTAAAGCCATTTGCCTCCAGCAAATCTTTGGTTTTTTCACCAACACAAAATACACTTTTGGATTTAAGTTTTTCCCAGTCTTTTTGTTCCAATAAACTTAAAACAGCATTTTGACTGCTGAAAATCAAATTTGTATTGATGTCTTTTAATTCAAAATCGATGTTTTTGATTTCGATGAAATCCTGTTCCAAAAGGTCAAAATCGGCATCAAGAAATGCTTGGCGTTGTGCTACAGATAGAGTTTTAGTCGAAAGTATACTTGTTTGGCTCATTATTTTTTCAATGTTGCTTTAATGGTTGCCATCAATTCGTTGCCGCCATTATCCAGAATTTCTTTAGCCGAATAGAATCCTAATTTTTTCCATTCTGAAATATCCACCACTTTGTTGATTTCTATTTTTTCTTTTCCGTCTAAAGAGAATAAAACACCATCAAAATGAATGGTATCTTCTTCTTCATTGTATTTTGCCAAAGCACCAATAGGAGCGGTACATCCGCCTTCTAAAGTTCGCAAAAATTGACGTTCGATATAAGTACAAACTTCTGTTTCGATATCATTTAATTGCGAAACAGCATCCAAAGTGTAATTATCATTTGCCATAGCAACGACCAACATTGCTCCCTGAGCCGGTGCCGGAATCATCCAGTCTAAGTCAATATAATCACTTGGTTTTAAGTTGATTCTTTCCAGTCCTGCTGCCGCAAAAACAGCTCCGTTCCAGTTGTTGTGCTGTAGTTTTTGCATTCGGGTATTTACGTTTCCGCGTAAATCTACTACAGTATGATTTGGGTATTTGTTTAACCATTGTGCCTGACGACGTAAACTTCCGGTTGCAATCGTTCCATTGCTTTCCAGAAAGTCAAGGTTTCCTTTGTGAACCAGAATATCAAGTGTGTTGGCTCTTTTTAAAACAGCTCCTTGAACAATTCCTGTAGGCAGAGCAGTAGGGACATCTTTCATGGAATGAACCGCAATATCCACATCGCCATTAATCATGGCAATGTCTAATGTTTTGGTAAAAATTCCGGTGATTCCCAATTCGTAAAGGGGTTTGTCAAGAATGATATCGCCTTGGGATTTTACGGCTACAATTTCGGTTTTATAACCCAAATCGTTTAGTTTGTTTTGAACAGTATGTGCTTGCCATAAAGCGAGTTCGCTATCTCTTGTACCTATACGTATTGTTTTTTCTGCCATTTTTTAAAATTAAACAATGTAAACATTGTTGTTTTTTTAAAACCATTAAGAAATTAAGTTTCATTAAGGTTTGTTTTTAATTTTCATCTAACATTGAAAAGTATTCGTTTACGAATGGTTTCAATGTCTTAGTTATATTAGTTGTATTGAAGTTAATTAGTAATCCTTGCGGTTTTTCTAATATTTTCATGTACGTTAATAATTGTGCTTCGTGAATTGGTAATAAATTCTCAACTGATTTTAGTTCAACTACGATTAAATCATTAACTAGTAAATCAATTTTTAAATTTGATTCCAATTCTAAATCATCATATTCTATTTTAACTATCAATTGTTGTTTAACATCTTAACCATTTTTCTCCAATTCATATTTTAAGCATTGTTCATAAACACTTTCTAAAAGACCTGGACCTAACTTTTTATGCACTTTAATTGCAAAACCAGTAATTTCAAAAGATAATTGAGTAATTTCTTTTTTGGTCATCGTGTTTTTTTGAATTAAAACTAAATGAATCTTAACTTCTTAATGGTTTAATGAAAAACAAAGGTAATTTTTATTTCACCACGGCTTCAATTTTAAAGACTTTTTCAATCCATTCGATGCTTTCATCAACCAAAGTGTTTTCGTCTTTGAGGTGATTAGCAAAATGCGTAGTGATTTTTTGAATGATTCTGTTGCTGATGATTTCAGCTTGTTCTTCGTTAAAATCAGCAATTTTTTTACTTTGAAAATCTAATTCTGAATTTTTAATTTCGTTCAATTTTGCTTTCAAAGCATTGATAGTTGGAGCAAATTTTCGTCCTTTTGTCCAAATTTTGAATTCATCTTTAATTTCTTCAATAATGGCTTCAGCAGCAGGAATATGTTCCTTTCTGTTTTCTAAAGTTTCATCTGTAATTTGCGATAAATGATCCATGTGAATAAGTGTGACACCTTCAACTTCGGTTACATTTTCATTCACGTTCTTAGGGATAGACAAATCTAAAATCAACAATGGTTTTTTAAGATTTAAGATGGCTTTGTCTATAGTTGGATTTTGTGCTCCTGTAGCTACTACTAAAACATCTGCTTTTTGTATTTCTAATTGCAGATCAGCATAATTTTTTACCACCAAATCTAATTTTTCAGCCAGTTTTTCAGCCTTGTCTTTCGTTCTGTTGATTAGGGTAATTTGCTCGTGTTTAGTATGTTTTACGAGGTTTTCACAAGTGTTTCGGCCAATTTTTCCAGTTCCAAAAAGTAGGATGTTTTTATTGGCAATATCTTCTACATTTTTGATGATATATTGAACTGATGCAAACGAAACTGAAGTTGCACCAGAAGAAATTTCAGTATCTGTTTTAATTTTTTTACTTGCCTGGATTACTGAGTTTACTAAGCGCTCCATGTAAGTATTTACTAAACCATAAGATTTACTTTGGTTGAATGCATTTTTTATTTGGCTGATGATTTCAAAATCACCTAAAATCTGGCTGTCTAATCCGGTTCCTACGCGAAACATATGATTTACTGCTTCCTGATTTTTATAGATATAGGCTACTTCTTGGAATTCCTGAACCGAACCGTTGCTGTTTTCACAAAGTAATTTGATTAACTCATAAGGATGATTAGCAAAACCATAAATTTCAGTTCTGTTGCAAGTTGAGGTTACTATCAAAGATTCAATTCCTTCTGCTTCTGCCTGCATTAATAGTATAGATTGGGCTTTAGCATCTAGGCTAAATTTTCCTCTAATGGTTGCATCTGCTTTTTTGTAACTTAAACCTAAAGCATAAAAAGTGCTGTTTCTGGACATGTTATAATTTTCCATGATTATACTTTCCTTAAAAAGTTCAACAAAATTATTATTAACTATTTTATAAAAACAACGCTGTAAGTTCTTTTTATATCGCTTAGAGAAAATTTAGTCTAAAATCGTAATTTTTATAGTGAATAGACTTGAAAATATTGTAAAATAAGGTGTTTTATTGGTGACTATGTAGATTTATTCTAAATAATATTGTTGCGAGGTGCTAAAATTATTTAAGAAAAAATATCGCTATGAGGGCTAATTGCTTATTGAAAAAATAGTCTTTTTGAAGTGTTTTTTTCTATTTTTTGATGAAAAAGAATTGGGTTGGTAGGTGTGTTTTGAGTGGTTAATTTAGTAATAACGCTATTCCAAAGGGAGTAGCGTTATTACTTGAAAATGAGGTTTACATTTGAACAATAGTGCTTCTTAGTGATTCTAGTACAACTACAATGTCAGCATAAAGTTCTGTATTTGAGGCTACACCGTTAGCATTTGCGGCAGCGCCTACATAGCCTTCAAATTTAGTGTAATCAGCATCAGTAGATTTGGCTCCCATACGAGCATTTATGGCCGGGTTATGTGCAGCAGCCATACTCAAACCAGAGTAGGCATTTACAGCATTTGTACCTCCGGTATTGAATGAAAAGAAATCGGTTAAATTGTCTGAAAGTTTAGCAATACTGGTTGTTTGTGTGCTTCCTGTTTCTGCCAAAAGTGGTGCAAAATGTGCTTTTAAATTTCCCGAGGCATTATTAGTAATATCGGCAACAATCAGTCCAATGGCTGAGTTTACCACTTTGCGGAAACTTAAGCGTCCTTGTTCAATCATTTGTCCTGAATTATCAGGATCAGCAACCATAGTGGTTCCTCCTAATCGGGCATAAATAGATGCTTTTACTGGTTCCGGATCGTCATCTTTACTGCAGGATGTTAATGCGGCTGATGCAATTAGTAATACACTTAGTGTGATTTTTGAAAAATTTCTCATGATAATCGAATTTAAAGGTTAATTAAAAAATTGATTTATTGTTTTAAATGCTTTGTAGCTTAAACTATTTTGATCTATTGGACATACTTCTTTGTTGGCCAGGTTAGCTGGTACAATAAAGCGTTGGGCTTCATAAGGTCTTTTGCTCATGAGCTCATTAAAAACTTTCTCGGAGTTGGTTATTGTATTGTTGTGAAAATAAACCACAACATTTCTTTTTACGATAATAGAATCAGAGGTTAAACCTTTTATAGATCGTAGATCGGCACAAATTTGTTTTGCCTGTGCGGAGTCGATATTTGATTTAAAATCAATTCGGCTGACTTGTAAATGAGGTGTTTCATAAACTGCTGGTTTAGCAGTAATAATGTGGAAAAGTAAAATGGCAATGAATAGCAAAACCATTGCTCCAATAATAACTAATCCCTTTTTAATGATGGTATAATTTTTCATAATCGATGGGTTTTGAAAACTTATTTACGTGAGTTTTTTAGGTTTGGTTTTGTGTTTTTTGCAAAAACTATCAATTTAGAATTGTTTTAAATTGCTGTGATACCATTTTAAAAAACCCGAAGGAGATTAAATCCAAAAAACACATTGCCTTTTGTCCAATCACCAGTAGTTTGTCCCAGATATCCGGCTTCATGAATTCCTTGCGAACTGGTAAAATGCATTTGAAAAACATGTCCTCCGGTTTCTAAATCAAAACCTATGGAGAGTGGGTTTTTGTATAATGAATTCGATGCTCTATTCATGTGAGCAGCATAATCTACATTAAGTGACCAGCGTTTGGATAATTTGTAACGTCCGCCAAAACCAATAGCATATTGTGTATTTTCCTGTGCCGGATTGTCGATAAAGTTTTGGTGGAATATAGTTGGTGCCATTTCCAGTGATAGTTTTTCAGAAAATTTTCTGGAAAGTAATAGTTGTTGAACATAAGTTAATCTATCGTCAAAAGTGAGATTTGGATACAAACTTTCTTTAAGGGTGTTGTTAATTGCCAAACTTGTAAATCCTGCGATAGTTATTGGGAAACCTTCTTTCATTTGATTTATCAAAGTGTATTTTGTAGAAAAATCATAGGCTTGTTCGCTGCGGGCACCGCTGATGGTTAATTTTTCTGTAAGGCCGTAAACAAATTTTAGTTGGGTAACTGCATTGTCCAGACCAAAGAAACCTTCGAAACCATCTTTGACTGAGCCAAATCGATGGGCAACAATAAAATACAAATCGCCTTTGGCGGCCAGTTTTGTCGATTCCAGATTGACAATTTTTAAAGCTTTAAAAGCTGAAACGACTTTTTCTTTGACAGCTATGCTGTCTGTTCCGGCTAACAAATCATCTTGTGAAAAGCTTATCGCCGGAAATAATAACAGAAATAGAATGAACTTTTTCATAAAATATATTTTTAGATGGTTAGTTTTAAGGATTTACAATAGTGCATTGATCCATTTTAAATTCTTCCAATAATTCATCATAACCTAAAAAGCGTCCTTTGATTTTTAGTGTTTTTCCGGGAATGATATTTTTAGGAAGGTTTTCGTTAAAGGTGGCGTAGAGGTTTTTGTCCAAAACAAGAGCCTTATTTTGAGTATCAACTGCTGATAGTTGAACCGTTAATTCAATGGTTTGATTTTGGAATTTTTTTAATGCCAGGCTATCATTTGCAATAAATTCCTGTTCTAATGAGGTCATAGTACCTACATAAACGGCTTTTTCGTTTTGAATATCTCGGTGTTCTTGATATGCATAACGATAGATTGCAATTGCAGCAATGATTAAAATTAGTATTCCATAGCGTATCATTTTCTTCATGACATTTGGTATTTGGTTCTGTTGTGTATCTACGGAAAAAAACGAGTGTTGGTTTTAGGGATAAAAAAGAAGTTGTAAAAAACCAGAACAGCAATTCCATCGTATATGAATTGAAAAACAATTATTAATCTTTAAATCAATTTGTTATGGAATCAAAAAATAGAATTTTGGTGATGATTTTTTCGGGCTTTTTAATGGCTTGTTCTAATGAGAATCCTGAAACTTTAATGGATAATACGCCGGTTCAAGGTGTTGTTACGTATAAGCAAAATGTAAAATCAATTATTGATAATAATTGTATTTCCTGTCACGGAGCAACACCTACTAATGGGGCATCATTTTCTTTAGTGACCTATACTCAGGTTAAAAATGCGATGCAAAATCGTGGCTTGTTGAATCGGATTTCTTTGAATAATGGCAATAGTTTACTCATGCCTCAGGGCGGTCCAAGAATGCCTCAGGCAACAATAGATGTAGTGGCTAAATGGCAGCAAGACGGACTTTTAGAGGAATAATTTAAATTGGAACAAATGAAAAAAGTAATCGTAATTGGCATTTTTTTATTGTCCAATTTTATAGTGGCGCAGGGTAAAATAATAAGTAAATCAGCCAATGTTATTTTTGAAGCTTCAGTACCTTCCTTTGAAGAAGTCAAAGCGGTCAATAATAATGTAACGGTGGTTTTAAATACTGAGACAGCAGAAATAGCCAGTTTAGCAATAATGAAAGCTTTTCGATTTAAAGTGGCGCTTATGGAAGAACATTTCAATGAAAATTACATTGAAAGTGATCGTTATCCTAAAGCAATTTTTAGAGGAAAAATAGAAGGATTTGATGTTAATAGTCTGACGGCAACTCCTAAAAATTTTACGATCAACGGTAAATTAGAGCTTCATGGAAAAAGTGTTTCAATTAAAACGTTGGCCAAAATGAGTAAAACAACATCGGGGGTTAATTTACAGGCAAATTTTTGGGTAAATGCAAGTGATTTTGATATTGCAATACCGGCAATAGTTAAGAATAAAGTAGCGAATAAGGTTGCTATTCAGTTAACGGCTGTTTTGAAATAGCTATAAAAGTATAGAATGTGCAATAATTTGAGCTAAGTAAACAATAAACCATGAAAAAGATTTAATTTTGAAACACTAAATGAACGTTTAACCCAAAACGACTACATTAAGTTGTAAAAGTAAATCAATACTATGGAGGAAGAAATAAAAATTGACGATGATTTTATCTTAATTCGTTTCCAAAATAATACCGATACCGTTTTAACTTTTCAACGTCCAGTGCGTTTAGGGTTGATTCAGTTTCATTTTGGTTTAAAAGGTAGTGCCAATTATATTTTTAATCAGGGGAATTATGTGCTTAATCTTAAGGAAGAAAAGGCTTTGTTGTTTTATAATACCGAAAAAGAGTTGCCTTTGAATGTTCAAATTGCACCTAAATCCTGGTTGATTTCTATTTTTGTTTCTATTCAAAAATTTCACGGATTGTTTACCAGTGACGCTGAGCATATTCCTTTTTTAAGCAAGGAAAATCAGGATAAAAAATATTATAACGAGAGTGACATTAGTCCGTCGATGGCGATTGTTTTGAACCAAATGTTTCATTACAATCTGAATCCTTCTATCAAAAATTTGTATTACAAAGGCAAAGGTTACGAGTTGCTGAGTCTTTTTTTTAATCGAAATGAAGATCCGGATGCGGAACAATGTCCGTTTTTAGTCGATGAAGAAAATGTCTTGAAAATCAAGAAAGCCAAAGAAATTATTATCGCTAATATGGCCGAACCACCAGGTTTACCGGAATTGGCAGATCAAGTAGGGCTGAATTTGAAGAAATTAAAAATGGGTTTCAAGCAAATTTATGGCGACACGGTGTATGGCTTTTTGTTTGATTACAAAATGGACTTTGCCCGAAAACTACTTGATAGCGGTTCCTATAATGTAAACGAAGTAGGATTGAAAATAGGCTACAGCACCGGAAGTCATTTTATAGCTGCTTTCAAGAAAAAATTTGGAACCACTCCAAAAAAATATCTCATGTCAATCAATCCGAATGCATAATTAGGATTGATTTTTTAAATTAAACAATAAATAAAAAATAGTTAATAGTAATTCATAGCTACTTTAGTTAAATTACTTTTGCGCCAATAAAATCAACAAGATGAAAGGTACATTACTTATCAATTTAGGTTCACCAGAAAGTCCAACTCCCAAAGATGTAAAACCGTATTTAGACGAATTTTTGATGGATAAATACGTGATTGACGTTCCGTTTTTATTAAGAGCGTTGCTAGTTCGCGGAATTATCCTTAGAAAACGTCCGGAAGATTCGGCTGAGGCTTACAGTAAAATTTGGTGGGAAGAAGGTTCTCCTTTGATTGTGCTTTCAAAAAGAATGTTTGAAAAAGTAAAACCACAATTAGGTATTCCAGCTGCTTTATCGATGCGATATGGAAATCCGGATATTTATTCAGGTCTGAAAGAATTAGCCGATAAAGGAGTAACCGAAGTTTTGTTGTTTCCTTTATATCCGCATCATGCAATGTCATCAACGGTTACGGTTTTAGAAAAAGCTGAGGAAGTGAGAAAGAAACATTTTCCAAATATGAAATTTTCTTCGGTTCCTGCTTTTTATAACAAACCAGATTATATTCAGAATCTAGCCGATTCTATAAAAAGTTCTTTAGCAACTTATGATTACGACCATTTGTTGTTTTCGTATCATGGATTGCCGGAGCGTCACATTCGCAAAACAGATATTACCAAATCGCATTGTAAGATAGACGGATCTTGTTGTAATACTCTTTCACCGGCTCATGCATTTTGCTACCGTCATCAGTGTTATGAAACGACCAAATTGGTTACCGAAGTTTTAGGAATTCCAAAGGAAAAATACAGCGTTACTTTTCAATCCCGTTTGGCTGGAGACAAATGGTTAGAGCCTTATACGGATGTTGAAATCAATAAAATGCCTGCAAAAGGAATTAAAAAACTAGCGGTAGTTACACCGGCTTTTGTGGCTGATTGTTTAGAAACATTGGAGGAAATTGCTATGCGTGCCAAAGAAGAATTTGAAGAAAACGGAGGTGAAGAATTCCTAGCTGTTCCATGTTTAAATGATGGAGATGACTGGTGTAAAACGGTTAGTAACTGGATAAACGATTGGGCAAAATAGAGAATAGATTTTCATGGAATATTACAATTACCTAAAGTCACTTCATTTAATTTTTGTAATTACCTGGTTTGCGGGTTTGTTTTATATTGTTCGCTTGTTTGTGTACCAAATTGAAGCTGCCGATAAACCTTCGCCGGAAAAGGAAATATTGCAAAAACAATTCAAAATTATGAGTTATCGGCTGTGGTATATTATCACCTGGCCATCGGCGGTTTTAGCAAGTTTTTTTGCTTTTTGGATGCTGTTATTTACCCCTACTGGAAATGCTTGGTTACAAATGCCGTGGATGCATGTAAAACTTGGCTTTGTTTTTGTGCTCTATTTGTATCATTTAAAATGCCATCAGATATTTAAACAATTACAAAAGGATGAGGTAAACTATTCTACTAATTTCATGCGTTTATGGAATGAAGGAGCTACCATTATTCTTTTTGCGGTTGTTTTTTTAGTTGTATTAAAAAATGCTGTAAATTGGATTTATGGTGTGATTGGGATTGTTTTGTTCTCAGTTTTAATCATGTTAGGCTTTAAATTTTATAAAAATATCAGAGAGAAAAACAGTAAATAGTAATCAGTGTTCAGTTAAAAACTGATACTGAATACTGATACTGAATACTAAAAAAATATGCTTAAGAGCTTCAAATTATCCATGCTTTCGTTGCGAATTCGAATTTTCCTTTCGATGATCGTAGTGATAATTGTTGCTTCAGTATTATTGGCATCCATTTCAATAATTCAGTTTAAAAGTGAGGCCAAAGAATACCATCGTGAGCGCTTGGAACGCAAAGAGAATGCGGTTAAGGAACATATTAATTACATTCTTTCTACAACAACCTATCCTCTTTCAACAGAGAATTTAGATTTAATTTTCAAGGATAAAATTCATGAATTAGCACATATTCACAATAGCGAAATTAATATTTATGACTTAAATGGTAAATTATTAAAATCCTCTAAAGAATCTTTTTCAGTAGATAAAGTCGCTCCCCCTGTTCCAAAATACATTTTAAAACTGGTGCGTTCCTCGATTGAAAAGCGTTATGTGGATATTAAAACCATTAACGGAATTAAAAATCGCTCTTCTTTTACCCAAATTAAGGATGACAGATTTAAACCGCTGGGTGTTTTAAACCTACCTTATCAGGAAGATGATGGTTTTTATGACAAAGAATTAAATAGCTTTTTGATCCGGTTAGGACAGGTGTATTCTTTTATGCTTATTGTGGCTTTTGCCTTGGCTTATTTTCTTTCGGCTTATATTACTAAATCTTTGAAAACCATTTCAGACAAGTTAAACGAAACCCGTTTGAATAAAAAGAATGAAAAGATTTTACTTTCTGCCAGTAGTAAAGAAATCAATTTGTTGATTAATGGTTATAATCAAATGGTGGATGAGCTGGAAAAAAGTGCTGTAAAATTAGCTCAAAGTGAAAGAGAAGAAGCCTGGCGCGAAATGGCAAAACAGGTGGCGCATGAAATTAAAAATCCGCTAACGCCCATGCGCTTAACCGTGCAGAGTTTTCAACGCCGATTTAATCCCGAAGATCCAAATATCGTTCAAAAAATGAGGGATTACTCCGAAACACTAATTCAGCAAATTGATACCATGAATTCAGTAGCTTCGGCATTTTCTAATTTTGCTTCGATGCCGGCTCAGCAAAACGAGACTTTGAATGTGGTTGAGGTTGTCGAATTGGCCTTGGATATTTTTAATGAAAATCAAATTGTTTTTGAAAGTGATGCCAAGGAAATAATTTCTAAGATTGATCGTACGCAATTAATCAGAATTATCACTAACTTAGTAAAAAATGCTATTCAGGCTATCCCGGAACAACAAGAGGAGAAGAGGGTGGCAGTTTCGGTTCGAAAAGAGAATAATAACGTGTTGATTGTTGTTGAAGATAACGGAATTGGAATAAAAACAGAAGATGTCAATCGTATATTCGAACCTAAATTTACCACAAAAAGTAGTGGAATGGGATTGGGATTAGGAATTATAAAAAACATTATCGAAAACTATAAAGGAAGCATCAACTTTGATTCCGAATACGGCACTGGAACTCGTTTTACGGTTTCCTTACCCATTATTAACTCTTAAATCTACGCAATGAACTACCAAAACATTTTGATTGCAAAAGAGCATAATATTGCAACCATCATTATCAATAGACCTGATAAGTTAAATGCCTTAAATAAAGTTACGATACAGGAATTGCATCATGCATTTTCAGTATTGGAAACACATCATGATGTTCGAGCTATTATTATAAGTGGAAGTGGTGAAAAAGCTTTTGTTGCTGGTGCAGATATTGCCGAATTCGCTGAATTTTCAGTAGAAGAAGGAATTCAATTATCGGCGCAGGGACAGGAAACCCTGTTTAATTTTGTTGAAAATTTAAGAGTGCCTGTTATTGCGGCCATCAACGGATTTGCTCTTGGTGGTGGATTAGAATTGGCTATGGCCTGTCATATTCGTGTGGCTTCAGACAATGCTAAAATGGGATTGCCGGAAGTGTCCTTAGGTGTAATTCCCGGTTATGGAGGAACACAGCGTTTGCCACAATTAATAGGCAAAGGTCGTGCACTTGAAATGATTTTGAGTGCAGCCATGATTTCGGCGGAAGAAGGGTATCGAGTAGGCTTGGTAAACCACATAACAAAACCGGATGAATTGTTGGATTTCTGTTATGAAATAGCTCAAAAAATCATTAAAAATTCTCCGGCTGCTATTGCTATGGCTATTCATGCCGTTAATGCTAATTTTAGGGAAGGAGAGAATGGTTATGAAACTGAAATTAAATCCTTTGGTAAATGTTTTGGTACTGTAGATTTTAAAGAAGGAACGAAAGCCTTTTTGGAAAAAAGAAAAGCGGTTTTTACAGGGGAGTAGTTATTAGTGGCCAGTCCCGAAGTTTCAGAAGTAGCAGCAGTTGAGTGTTGATAAATAATAGTATTGTGGATAAACTTATTACAGTTTTTATTTTGTTAGTTTTTAATTTTGGTTTTAGTCAAAATGAAAAAGAAATTAGAAAATCTTTGAATAAACTATCAAAAGAATATTTAACCGAAATGTATATTAACAAAAAATATGATTCCATATCTAAAATTTGGGATAAAGGAATGTTAATAGAAATCCAAAGCTATTATGTAAAAAGTAATGAAGGAAGTTTTTTAGATTTGGTTTTAGTTAACAAAATAAAAACTGATTTAGACAAATATTTTAAAAATTTAACTAAGTTTCATTTGGATAAAATATTAGATATTCAAATTGAAAAAATAGATAATATGGTTATTGGAAATGTTTTTTTTGAATATCAAGAAACTATTAAAAGTAAAACTGAAAATATTAAAACGATGTTGACTTTTATTTCTCCAGATAATGGAAATAATTGGTCAGTCCAGGATTGGAAAATTAAAGATATAGTTGATAAAGTTAACAGGGAATTATATTGAGAAATAAGATGCTATTACGTTAACGGATTAATTTTCTTATTAGAATTAAAAATTAAAAAAATACAATGTCATACGAGCCTATTTTTGCGCTTTTTTGGGAAAGAGTAAAACAAAGTTTAGAAGATAAAACTTTTGCCAAATTAACGCTGGCAAAGACCATTGGTGATACCGAAATCAAGAATGTTTACGTTCGTCCAGTTTTGCTGGAGAATGATGAGATGAAAATGTCAGTTATTTGTCGTTTTAAAACCGAAGAGACTGAAAATTTTTATACTTTAGATGAAACCTATCCCATTTTGTGTTCGTTAATCAATAAGCCTTTTTTAAGTGCTTTGTTGTTTACCAGCGAAGAGGATGTGGTTTTTAAACTCAATAAAAAACGAGCTGGAAGTATTACGGAACAAGCACCAACTTTTCTGAATCCTTCGGATGTAATTCTGGAAATGAAAAATAAACTTTTGTAGTTTAGCATTGTTTTCATTGAGTTATAAAATACTATTTAAGATGCCCCTATCTATATAAAAAACGAAATCATTAACCTAAAAAGTACAATTATGGAACAGCCTAATTTTTCATATATAAATAGTTTCTCAGGCGGAGATAAAGAATTTGAAAAAAAAATATTTGAGGTTATTAAAGCCGAATTCCCAATAGAAAAGGCGAAGTATTTTGATAATATTGCTTCAAATAATTTCGAATTGGCCTCAAATGATGTTCATAAAATGAGACACAAAATAAGTTTATTAGGGCTTGAAGAAGGTTTTAATCTTGCAACGCAACATGAATCAAATTTACAAGCTGATAATAAAAATCTTCATGAAAAGTATTCGGAAATTTTAAGTGTAATGGGACGTTTTTTAGACGCACTCTAATAGGTTAATTGTTAAGTTTTGAAGCCCAAAGTTATGTTTAATTTCGAGTGTAACTTTATGGTGTTTTGAATTTTCACGATGATTATTTGTAAAGCTATTCTTTATATTTTGAAAAATAATTTATAAGCTTTTTTGTGGTGTTTTACGCTTTTAATTGCTATTCCAAAATGAAATAATATTTGAAGTTTACTGAAGTAATACCATTTTTTCTCTAAAAGTCAATTTATCCGTATTTAAAACTCAAAGAATAGTAACTAAATTCTTTGAGTTTTTTTTATGTAAATACTTGAATTATAGTTAGTTGCTGTTTTTTTGTTTAATCAACTTTTCTTTCATTAGCCGTTTCAATAAAATTTTTGATTTTTTTTTTTAAGAAAATATTAGGATTGATTTTTTTATTACATTTATAACGAAAAAATTTTTACGAATCACAGTTAAATATGTATTTAATCGTATTTTATTGCATTTGGTCTATTTTTTTTATTCAAAATCTTTTATTTTCTAGGTCTAAAAAATCTAATTTTTTTTCACCGCACAAATTATTTTTTCTTGATGGTCTCTATAGGTAAATTAATATAAAAATTAAAAATATGAAAATTGTAATAGTAGGAAGCGGATATGTAGGATTAGTAACAGGAGCTTGTTTTTCTGAGGTTGGTATTGATGTATGTTGTGTAGACATAGATCGTACTAAAATTGATAATCTAAATAAAGGGATTATTCCAATTTATGAACCAGGTTTAGAGGATATGATTACCCGAAACATGAAAAAAGGGCGATTAAGTTTTACTACTGATATTGCTTCAGCTTTAGTAGATGCCGAGGTTTTGTTTATATCTGTAGGTACACCACCAGATGAAGATGGAAGTGCTGATTTAAAATATGTTCTTGCTGTTGCAAGAGATTGCGGAAAATATATTAATGATTACCTGTTAGTGGTGACTAAGAGTACCGTTCCGGTAGGAACTTCTCAAAAAGTGAAAAAAGCTTTGCAGGAAGAACTAGATAAACGAAATGTATCGATAGCATTTGATGTAGCTTCAAACCCGGAGTTTTTAAAAGAAGGTGCTGCAATTGATGATTTTCTTAAACCGGATAGAATTGTGGTGGGCTTAGAAAGTGAAAGAGCTGAAGATTTGATGAAAAGTTTGTACAAACCATTTACTCTTAACGGTCATCCAGTTATTTTTATGGATATTATTTCTGCAGAAATGACCAAATATGCTGCAAATTCAATGCTGGCAACAAAGATTAGTTTTATTAACGACATAGCCAATTTGTGTGAGATTGTTGGTGCTGATATCAACAAAGTACGAAAAGGAATAGGTTCAGATTCTCGTATAGGTAATAAGTTTATTTATCCAGGAATAGGTTATGGTGGTTCTTGTTTTCCTAAAGATGTTAAGGCATTGATACAAACAGGAAGCGAGCATAATTATGATTTACGTGTTCTTAAAGCGGTAGAAGCGGTTAACGATGATCAAAAATTAGTGCTGTTTCATAAAATTATGAATTATTTTAATGGTGAAGTTCAGGGTAAAACAATTGCACTTTGGGGACTTTCATTCAAACCACAAACTGATGATATGCGTGAAGCACCATCATTATATATCGTAAAAAAATTATTAGAAGCAGGTGCTATAGTTAAAGCTTACGATCCAATTGCAATTAATGAAGCAAAGCATCACTTTGGTGACAGTATTTCTTATTGTGATGATCAATATGAAACTTTGATTGATGCTGACTGTTTAGCGATACTTACAGAATGGCCAGAATTTAAATTTCCAAACTTTAAAATAGTTCAAAAATTACTAAATACAGCAGTGATTTTTGATGGTCGAAATATTTATGACAAAAAAGAAATGAAAGATAGTGGTTTTGAATATTTCTGTATTGGTGTAGATACAAGAATTGATAGTATGCAATTAAATTCATAGTTATGTCTAGAAAAAAAATTCTTGTTACCGGTGGCGCTGGATTTGTAGGATCCCATTTGTGTGAACGTTTGTTAAATGAAGGAAACGAAGTGTATTGTTTGGATAATTATTTTACCGGACAAAAACAAAATGTGGTGCATTTATTAAACAATCCTTATTTTGAACTTATTCGACATGATGTTACTGCGCCGTTTTTTATAGAAACAGATGAAATTTACAACCTAGCATGTCCAGCTTCTCCTGTTCATTATCAGTACAACGCTATAAAAACGATGAAGACTTCTGTGATGGGAGCGATTAATATGTTAGGTCTTGCAAAAAGAGTAAATGCTAAAATTTTACAGGCATCTACAAGTGAAGTATATGGGGATCCATTAGTGCATCCGCAAACTGAAACTTATTGGGGACATGTTAATCCAATAGGGGAACGCGCTTGTTATGATGAAGGAAAACGTTCGGCAGAAACTTTGTTTGTAAATTACCATAAACAAAACAACGTTAAAATAAAAATAATCCGAATATTTAATACTTACGGACCTAAAATGCATCCAAATGACGGACGCGTAGTTTCTAATTTTATTGTTCAAGCGTTACAAAATAAAGATATAACGGTTTACGGAGAAGGAAATCAAACACGCAGTTTTCAATATGTTGATGATTTAGTTGAAGGGATGATTAGGTTAATGAATTCAGCTGATAGCTTTACAGGCCCTGTAAACGTGGGGAATCCCAACGAATTTACAATTCTTGAATTAGCTCAAAAAGTTATTGAATTGACCGGATCAAAATCTAAAATAATTTTTCAGCCATTGCCTTCAGATGATCCAATGCAAAGACAACCTGATATTACTTTGGCCAAAAAAGAACTTGATTGGTCTCCAAAGATTAATTTAGATGAAGGTTTATTAAAAACTATAGATTATTTTAAATCCATAGTTTGAGTTATAAAAGCATGATTTAGTTTTAAATACTTAAAAGGAATAATTATGAAGAAAAAAATTTTAATAGTAGATGATGAAGTAAGTATTTGTCTTTTATTAGAAAACTTCCTTTCAGCAAATTATGAGGTAGTTACTATGAATAGTGGTTTAGATGCATTATTGTGGCTTGAAAATTCTATCCCGGATTTGATTATAAGCGATATTCAGATGTCAAATATGGACGGTTATGAATTTTTAATACAACTACGTCAGCGTGGCTTTACAAAGCATACTCCTTTTATTATGCTCTCTGGGAAATCAGAAAGCAAGGAACGTATAAAATGCTATAAACTAGGAGCACAAGACTATCTCACAAAGCCTTTTAATCCAGAAGAATTAGATGAATTAGTTAAGAAAAACCTCTATCCAATACATTATGCTATTGAGTGGTAGAGGATTAATTAACTCAAATTAAAGCCTTCAACATGAATCAAAATCGTACTATTTTATATATCGGAAATACTAAAGGATATTTTGATGTTATAGATCAGCTGCATCAAGAATGGTCGAAAATTATTTTGCATAATAGCATAGAAGCTACCAATTATCTAAATAAACAAAAACAACCTGATGCCATCATTTGTGAATACAATTTGCCAGGAAATGATGGTATATTTCTTTTTGATTGGATAAGAAAAAATAAAGCATTTGATGATATTCCCTTTATTCTTTTGTCTAAAGAATTTAAAGAAGATATTTATAAATTAGCTTTTAAAAAACATATTGATGATTTTTTTGTCATATCAGTAACTGACCCTTTGATTATCTTAAAAAGGATTGCGTTTCTATGTAATCACAAAAAAGCCTTAAATGTAAAAAAAGAGCAAATCACTATTGATGAGGCATATAAAATGCCGCTGTCAAAACGTATTTTTGATATTTTCGTAGCTTCATCAGTTCTATTAGTTGCCTCTCCTTTTTTACTGTTAATAATACTAGCCATTCGTTTAGAATCTAAAGGCAAAGTTTATTATATATCAAAAAGGGTAGGGCGCAAAACATTTGATTTTTATAAGTTAAGATCAATGCGTACCGGTTCAGATGAGTTATTAAAAAAATTAGCTCAGGAAAAAAATCAATACAAGAAAGATGAGGTAAAATTAGAGAATAATCCATTAGATATTCCTTGTCCAAAATGTAGTGCATTACCTGAAGGACAAACTTGTTCGCCGTTGATGTATATTGATACGCATGCAATTTGTGATTATTGGTTTAATGTTCAAAAACAAGAAGCGGCAAAAAACAATTCTACTTTTGTTAAAATCGTTGATGACCCTAGAGTTACAAAGGTTGGGAAATTTATTAGAAATACCAGTATAGATGAATTACCACAACTAATCAATGTGCTTAAAGGTGATATGTCTATTGTGGGCAATAGGCCATTACCTGTATATGAGGCCGAATTAATAACGGGAGATGAGATGTCAAAACGTTTTTTAGCTCCTCCTGGAATTACGGGCTTATGGCAAGTAGAATTAAGAGGTAAAGGAGGAAAAATGTCAGAAGAGGAAAGAATACGCCTTGATAACGAATATGCAGATCAATTTAAAGGCAATAATTATTCGTTTTGGTATGATATGAAGCTCATTTTAAGAACAATTCCAGCATTACTTCAAAAAGGTTCTGTGTAATTAAGGTTTACTCGTTATAACATGAAAAACTTAGTAAAAGTAATTTTAATCGTAACTATTTGTTTGTTTGGGGTTACGATTTCAAAAGCACAATCCAATAATTCAGAAATTAAGGAAGATATAGAGTTGCCTTCACTTCAGCGAATCATAGATTCTGTTCTAAATCGAAACGCTATGTTGAAATATAGAAATCAACACATAGGCGTAAAAGAAACCACTTTAGCATCCGAGAAGATTTATTGGACTAGAAATTTTGGTATTCAAGCAGATTCAAAGTATGGTAATTTGAATAACTTTTCGACAAATTCAGATGCACAAGGAAATACAGCTGTTTTAACAACTTCAACACAATTCAATTATAGTGTAGGGGTATACCTGAAATTTCCCATTTTTGATTTTATCAATAGAAAACATCAAGTAGGATTAGCTAAACTAGAAGTAGAAGAAGCTAAGAGCATGGCTAAGTCTCAAGAAGACGAGATTAGACAAACGGTTATTAAGATGTATCAAGATTTAATTTTGAAACAAAAAGTATTAAAGATTAAAGCTAAAACCTTAGCTGACGGAAAAGTAAATATGCAAATGGTAGAAAGGGAATTTCGTAATGGAGTTGTTCCTGTTGCAGAATATGTGCGAATTACAAGCATTGCTTCAAATGTAGAAGTGGATTATGAATTAGCTAAATCTGAATTTATTACAGCAAAAAAACTTTTAGAAGACATGGCTGGTTTTTCATTTTATCAATAAGTCTAAAAAGTAAACATGAAAATTATTGAATTTATAAGATTAATAATGAGGCATTTGGCAATTTTAATTGTATTGCCATTGTTTCTTGCATTATTAGTTTTAGTACTTACAAGTAAACCTAATTTTGAATATACATCACAAACGGTACTCTACACTGGTTTAGCAACTGGTTCTTCAATTGAAATGGATAAAGCGTTCAATTATTTTGCTACAAATACCGCTTTTGATAATCTTATAAATATCATCAACTCAAGAGAAACTCAGGAGGAAGTAGCCGTTCGATTATTTGCTACTCATATTATGCTCCCTAAGCCTAATCCAAAGTATATTTCAAAAAAATTATGGGAAGAACTGAGGTTAAAAGTTCCAAAAGATATTTATAAATACATTGAGAGAGGAAACAGTCATAAAGTTTTAACAGCTGATAGTGTTGACGTATATAATTCATTACCACCTGAAATCAATCGATACAACTATGAAAAAACGGTTCAAAATTTATTAACGTTAATGAAAAGTAGTAACGATAATTATATTTATGAGTTGCTCAATTATGAAGACGATAAACATTATTCTCTAAAATCCTTATCAAGTATTCAAGCTATTCGTATTAATAGCAGTGATTTGATAAAAATGAGTTATACAGTAGATGATCCGGGTATTTGTCAACAAACACTTGAGATTTACAATGCTATTTGTATCAAAAATTATAAAAATATTAAAGAGAATCGTTCTGATGCAGTAGTAAAATATTTTGAAGAACAATTAAATCAGGCAAATAAAACCCTAAAATTAGCCGAGGATAAACTTCTTGAGTTTAATAAATCGTACAACATTATTAACTATTACGAACAGAGTAAGGCTGTGGCGGTAGTTAAGGAAGATATGGAGGTGGATTATAATAATAAGAAGGCACAATTGGCAGGTACTGATGCATCTACAAAAAGACTCGAACAGAAACTGAATATTCAAGACCAAATTCAAACACAAACGAATAAAGTTCTTGACAAAAAGAAATTATTGGGAGATATTAATTACCAAATTGCTTTTAACGAATCAAAGTTAGAATCTAAACCTGATGAGTATCTTTTAGCTAAGAACAATGAATTAAAAAGACAAAGAGAATCTTTAAACAATGAGATAAACAAAAGTGTTGATGATATTTATCGTTATCAAAATTCAGTTGATGGAGTGCCATTAAATAAACTCCTTCCTGACTGGATGAATAGTGTTGTTCAATCTGAAGATCTTAAGGCTAAGATTGATGTAATGGACAAGCAAAACAAGGATTTTCAAAAACAATATGCTACTTATGCTCCGGCTGGTGCAACTATTAAAAGATTAGAAAGAGAAATTTCAGTTTCTGAACAGGGTTATTTAGAATTACTACACGGACTCAATCTGGCCAAATTAAAATTGCAGGACAACGAAATGTCTTCTAACCTAAAAGCGATTGATCCGCCGTTTTATCCTCTATCTCCTAACCCTACAAAAAGATCTTTATTAATAATTGCAGCGGCTTTAGTAGGTGGTATATTGACCTTAGCCATTATTTTGATAATGGAATATTTTGATGATACGTTAAAAAATGCAGCTAGAGCAAGCAAAAAATTAGGATTAACTGCTTTAGGTATGATGCCTAAAATGATTCTAGATCCCGGTAAAGTGAATCTAGGATTCATTAGACAAAGACTAATAGAGATTATTACTCAAAATATATTACAGTATTTTGGCTCTAATCCATCTCCTAACCCGGTGAAGAGTATCGTGGTGTTTAGTACGCAAAGAATGGAGGGAAAAACAGTTTTGGCAGGAAATATTGCCAAGACATTAAAGCAGGAGGGGAAAAAAGTATTGTTGCTTAATTATGATAATAAGCAAAAACCAATTGTTCAACAAAGAAAGTTTCCACTTATCAATAAGCTTTTTGGGTATCCGGATCCAAGGATAGATTTAGATAATCCTTTCTTAGCCGATGTAAGTACTTATTTGGACAAATCAGAATACCATTCGTATAAAATAGATCATCAATTTTATCAGGCAAAAAGCTATTTGGACATCGTAGAGCAAAATAACATCTCACTTGATTATGAGCCTGATTTTGTAATCATTGAATTGCCGGCATTAATTTATAATAATTATCCAGCTGATTTAATAACTCAGGCTGATTTAGGTGTTTTAGTGTGTCGTTCCAATAGAATTTGGATGGAAGCAGATCAATCAGCAATTCAAAATTTATTAACAACGGCATCCTCTAAAATTAAATTCATTGTTAATGGTGTAGGTATCAACGAAACAGAATCGCTACTGGGTGAACTTCCAAAAAGAAGAAGCAGGTTTAGAAAGAAAATTAAAGCAATGTTTAAATTCCAGTTTTTTACAAAAAATCAAATTTAAAGTGTTGTAGATGAAAATGCTAAAGAAAATAGTAAGAGAAGATAATTTTCTATCATTGACAGGAAACGTTGTGATTGCTATCTTGGGTATTGGAGGATTTGCACTTCTTGCCAGGAGTTTTTCACAAGATGTTTTTGGTCAATGGGTACTGTTTATTTCTGCAAGTTCATTCGTGGAAATGTTTCGATTTGGGATTACAAATACAGGATTGATTCGATATCTTTCAGGAGCTGATGGTTCTTACAGAGTAAAATTAATAGGTTCTAATGCATTAATAAGTTTAGGCGCAACTGTTGTTATTGCAGTGATTTTAATTCTGTGTAAAGTATTATTTCCTGAGGCGATTCAGCATTCGGGATATGATATGTTTTTTACCTGGTATCCTTTATTGGCATTTTTAAATCTTCCTTGGAATGTAGCTTTAGTTGTGTTGCAAGCAGATAGAAAGTATGTCCAAATTTTAGCTTTAAAAGCGATTAATAGTGGAGGAGGTTTTTTAATAATATTGTTTCATTATTTGATAATGCCACTTGGTCTTAATGAATTAATTATAGCTTTGGTTGTTATCAATGCTATTACATCACTTATTAGTTTGCTTTTAGGATGGGATGGGATATTTTATATCCAAAAAGCCAGTAGTGAAACAAATAGAGAGTTATTACACTTTGGAAAATACACCACTTTTACTTTGATAGGAACTAATTTATTGCGAAGTGTGGATACTTTAATTATTAGTTTAAGCCCATTAGGGAGTGCTGCTGTTGCTTTATATAGCATTCCTTTAAAGTTAACAGAGTTACAGCAAATTCCGCTTAGAAGTTTTGTTGCAACTGCATTTCCTAAAATGTCTAAAGCTAGTTTATTACATCAACTTGATGAGGTAAAGAGTTTATTTTATAGTTATTCAGGGGCATTGACCTATTTTTTCGTAGGAATCAGTTTAGTGACATTTGTTTTTGCTGAATTCTTTGTTCTGCTAATAAGTGGTCACAAATATTTAGTAACAGATCCTATTACAGGATTTAATGTTGTTGCCATTGTTAGAGTGTTTTCTTTGTATGGATTGTTACTGCCTATTGATCGAATGACTGGCGTAAGCTTAGACAGTATTAATAAACCAAAAATCAACGCTATAAAAGTTTTTGTAATGCTTGTTGCGAATATAATTGGTGATTTGATCGCTATTTTTATATTCAAATCATTAATTCTGGTTGCTATAGCTTCTATATTTTTTACCATAATTGGAATTTGGTTAGGAATGTACTTTCTCAACAAAGAGTTATCACTGTCTTATTCGGCCATTTTTACAAAAGGAATTTTGTTTTATGTATCTCTATTTAATAAAATAACTCACAATCGATATGAGCGTTGTGTGAGAATAGAAAATAATATTAGATAATGAACGAGAATAATAACATCAATCCATTTGAAAACCATTCAGGTTCAATGAATATATCTAAACCGATGTATTTATTGCTGCTTTTTATGGTGTTTTCTGTATTTGGGATTCTCGTAGTGAAACTAGGAATAATTGGTATAGGAGCCATTTTAGCCTTGTTGTTTGGCGCTGTATTCTTTTATTATTTATTCTGTTTTCCCATAATAGGATTTTATGTTGCAATTGCTTTAAATTTCCTTCTTCTTGGCGTAGGAAGGTATATAAAGGGCTTACCATTGGGTTTTGGAATAGATGGCATACTCGTTTTGACTTATATTGCTTTATTTATAAATAAGTTTTGGGAAAAAATAGATTGGACACCTGCCAAAAAAGACATTACTTATTTATGCATAATATGGTTTGGATATTCACTTTTTGAAATTATCAATCCTGAAGCCAGAAGCATTGAGGCTTGGATTTCGGGTAGGGGAATTGCATTTTATCCATTACTTTTTATTCCGTTAACACTTTTGTTTATTGATACCAATAAAAAATTAGATTATCTCTTATACGTTTGGGGTTTTTTTTCAATTCTAGCTACTTTGAAAGGAATTATGCAAATGGTTTTTGGAGTTGATTTTGCAGAGCAGGAATGGTTAAATGAAGGAAGTTACAAGACACATATTCTATTTGGAAAATTAAGAGTATTTTCTTTTTATAGTGATGCAGGCCAATTTGGTGCAAATCAAGGATATACTGGAGTTGTTTTTTTAATTTATGCACTGTCTCAAAAAAAGGCATTCGCTAAGTTTTTTTTCATTTTAGTTGGCCTTTTAGGAATATATGGGATGGTAATTTCAGGTACTAGGGGAGCATTAAGTGTGCCGATATTTGGATTTATGACCTATTTTGTATTAAGTAAAAATGTAAAAGTAATTGTCATTGGGGTTGCGTTTTTAGCTGCTGTATTTGTGTTTTTTAAATATACTACTATTGCTCAGGGAAATGCTCAGGTAAGGAGAATGCGAACGGCTTTTGATCCTAATGATGCTTCCTTACAAGTAAGGCTTGAAAATCAAAAAATATTAAAAAATTATCTGGCTTCAAGACCATTTGGAGGAGGAATAGGTCATGGCGGTACCAAAGCTCAAAAATATTTGCCTAATGCTTTTCTTTCTAATGTGGCAACGGATAGTTGGTATGTATTAATTTGGGTTGAACAAGGTATTGTGGGCTTGTTACTTCATCTCGCCATACTTTTTTATGTGATGATTAAGGCAAGTCTTATCGTAATGTTCAAGATAAAGGATACTCTTTTAAAATATAAAATAGCTGCATTAATAGCCGGGATGGCCGGGATAATGGTGGCATCTTATGGTAATGCCGTTTTAGGACAAATGCCTACTGCCTTGTTAATTTATGCTACTATGGCTATTATATTAAATACTGAAGTATTTGAGAAAGAAAATGAAGAACAACAAAATGTATTGAATGAGTCACTAAATTACTAAACTAACCTAAATATTAAAGCCTAAAGCCATGTATTACAGAAATATAAAAAACTTAAATGATATCATTCTTCAAAAATTAAGTATCATTCCGCGTGATTTTGATTTAATTGTAGGAGTGCCAAGAAGCGGTATGTTACCGGCAAATTTATTGTCATTATACCTTAACAAACCCTATACAGATATTGATTCTTTTTTAAATGGTCATATTTATAAAGCTGGAGCAAGAAGTCAGTTTTTTGATTCCGGAGAGCATAAGAAAGTTTTAGTAGTTGATGATAGTATTGCTTCGGGATCTGCGATGATTGAGGTAAAAGAAATTTTAAAAGACCATGAAGCTAAATTTGATATTAAATACTGTGCTATTTATGTCATACCTGGAAAGGAAAAAATGGTAGATTATTTTTTTGAAATAGTTCCATTACCACGATATTTTCAATGGAATATATTAAACCATACAACTCTTGAAAAATCTTGTTTTGATATCGATGGTGTACTATGTGCCGATCCTTTGCCGGAGCAAAATGATGATGGTGAAAAGTATATCGATTTTATATTAAATGCGCCGCCACTATTTATTCCGGGAAGTAAAATTGGTACCATTGTCACTTCACGATTGGAAAAATATCGTAAGGAGACGGAAACCTGGCTGAAAGCAAATAATATTAAATACAACGATTTGGTTATGCTTGATTTGCCAAATATGGAAGCTAGACAAAGAGCGAATAATCATGGTGATCATAAGGCCAAAGCTTATTTAGCAAAACCTTATGTCTTATTTGTAGAAAGTGAATTAAACCAAGCGATTGAAATTAACCGAATTTCGAAAAAACCAGTTCTATGTACCGCTAATTTCGAAATGATTTTTGAATCAGAATCTTTCTTGTATAATCTCAAAAGTGGAAAACACCTGCCATTTTTACGAAAGTATGCCTTAAAAATTAGAGATAAGATTAGAAAATTAAAATAACGGTCGCATACATGCTAATAATTTCAAATAAACCATAATTATGCTACTATATACCATCATACAAATTGTTTTACTAAGTCTTTTGGGATTAGCAACGCTCTATATCTTGCTTTTTTCAACCGCAAGTTTATTTTACAAACAAAAAAAATATAGCGATAACGGAAATAGAAAAAAGATAGCGGTTCTTATTCCGGGTTATAAGGAAGACGGTGTTATTATAGAAGTGGCTACTTTAGCCTTACAACAAGATTATCCTTCTGATTTGTATGATGTAGTAATAATTGCCGATTCTTTTCAAGAGGAAACTATTTCAAAATTAAAAACTTTGCCTATTACAGTTGTTGAAGTTAGTTTTGATAAGAGTACAAAGTCAAAAGCCTTAAATAAAGCAATGGCTACCATTGAAAGTAAATACGATATTGCAGTTGTTTTAGACGCTGACAATGTAATGGCTTCTGATTTTTTAGAGAAAATAAATGCAGTTTTTGAATACGATTTTATAGCGGTTCAAGGTCATAGAACAGCTAAAAATACTAATAATTCCTGGGCAATACTTGACGCTATTAGTGAAGAAATAAACAATAACATTTTTAGAAAAGGACACCGAGTTTTAGGCTTGTCATCGGCGATCATTGGTTCAGGGATGGCTTTTAGATATGAATATTTTAAATCGCTCATGTCTACCGTTACCGCAGTAGGTGGTTTTGATAAGGAAATAGAATTAAAAATGTTAAAAGAAGGTCGTAAGATAGTTTATCTGGACGATGCGATTGTTTATGATGAAAAAATTCAAAAATCGGAGGTTTTTGGAAATCAACGCCGTAGATGGCTTTCGGCACAGTTGCATTATTTTAAGAAAGATATTTTAAGTGCTTGTAAAGATTTGGTAGTAAAAGGCAACGTAGATTATTTTGACAAAGCAATTCAATTTATTCAACCTCCCAGAATATTGTTGTTAGGAGCTGTTTTACTATGTAGTTTTGCTTTTCTAGTCTCTAATTATTTTTTAGACCAACAGCGATTAAATTTATCTTGGATTGTTTTGGCTGGAGCTTGCTTGTTGTCCTTTATTTTCTCGGTTCCAAAATCTTTCTATAATTTAAAAACCTTGAAAGCATTGGCTAGTTTGCCTAAAGGAATGCTCATGATGTTACTTTCATTGCTTAAAATAAAAGGAGCCAATAAAACATTTATTCATACCCAGCATACTTCTACTTCAGAAGAAATAAAGGCTAAATAACCCACTTGTTAAGTTTTTAATTAAACGAATGAACAATACTAAAATAGACAAATTAGAAGCTATTCGAGGATTTTGCGCACTTTATGTTGTGCTTTTCCATTTGTTGCCTCAAAAGATCTTCTTTTTAGGTATCAACATCGGTATTCTATTTCGTTTTGGTTCTGAAGCTGTGATTATGTTTTTTATTCTGAGTGGTTTTGTGATTAAATATTCCTGGGAAAAAGCAACAGATAAATCATTTCAAAATTTCTTTTTCAAAAGGTTGGTACGGATATATGTTCCCTTGCTTTTCATTTTTTTATTGGCATATGGTATTAAGTGTTATAACGAAGGCAGTATTGCTGATCCGGAATGGGGTACGCTTTTAGGTAATTTATTGATGTTACAAGATGTGATTTCGCTAAAGCCTAATGTAATTTCATCAGTATATATGGGAAATGGCGTGCTATGGTCATTGTCTTATGAGTGGTGGTTTTATATGCTGTTTATGGCTCTAATAAAAAATGTTAGTACTTCTAAAATCAATACTTGGGTAAACATTTTAACAATTTTGGCTGCGATTACCTATCTTTTTTATCCGTTTTTTTTGAATAGAATTCTAATGTATTTTGCTTTATGGTGGATTGGTGTTCAATTTGCCGATATTTATCTCAAAGGAGCTAAATTTAGCCTTAAATCAATGCAATCTTATGCCTTTGTATTGATGGCAATAATTATTCTTTTAGGATTGAATCTGTATTTCAATTTCAACTATACTAAAACCTACCAATATCCATTAGTGGCATATCCTATAGTGGAATTGCGCAATTTTGTTTTTGCATTCATCGTAATGTTTGGAGCGCTTATCTGGAATCATTTTAACTGGTTTGGATTTAACCGTTTTTTTGGCGTTTTTAAATATCTGGCGCCCATTTCTTATGTCATTTATATTTCACATCATTACTTAGTCATACAAGCAACGTATCTAGACTTTATCCATAATAGAGTGGTAGAGTGTCTACTTTATATTGTTGTAATGTTTGTGTTTTCCTATTTACTGGAAGTAGTGGTGTATACCAAAATTAAAAATAGCTTACATAACGCGGTACTGAAACAACCCATAAATAATTAGTGCAATGAAAATAGGTATTGAAGGACAAAGACTTTTTAGAAAAAAGAAACATGGGATGGATATGGTTGCATTAGAACTCATAAAGAATCTTCAGGAGTTAGACCATACAAACGAATATTTCATTTTTGTAAAACCAGATGAAGATCATTCAGCCCTTAAAGAAACGGCTAATTTTAAGATCATCGAAATAAATGCTGGTCCTTATCCTACATGGGAACAAATAGGATTGCCTAGAGCTGCTAAGAAATATGGTTGTGATATCCTGCATTGTACTAGTAATACGGCTCCTTTTTTTACAAGTATCCCTTTAGTTACTATTCTTCATGATATTATTTACATGGAAAGTAGCTATTTGAAAATTGTAACAAGTAGTGCAAGCAGTTATCAAAAATTTGGAAATATTTATAGAAAGCTTGTTGTGCCCAGAGTTGTTAAAAAGAGCAAAAAAGTAATTACCGTTTCTCATTTTGAGAAAAATAGAATTGGAGAATTCTTTGGAATTAAAGGAGATGCGAAACTCGATGCAATTTATAACGGTGTGAGTGAACACTTTAAAAAAGTAACCGATAAAGATGAATTACAAAGGGTAAAAGAAAAATATAAATTACCCGATCATTATTTCTTTTTCCTTGGGAACACCGATCCTAAAAAGAATACTAAAGGGACTTTAAAAGCATTTTCGGATTTTTTAAAACAAAGCCAAACTAACTTTAAGTTAGTCATGCTTGATTATGATAAAACGGAGCTTACTAAATTGTTAGTTGAAATTAACGACCCTGCGCTCATTGACCATATTGTATTAACTGGCTATGTCGTTAATTCTGATTTGCCTGCTATTTATTCGCAATGCAGTGTTTTTTTATATCCTTCATTAAGAGAGAGTTTTGGAATTCCAATGCTCGAAGCCATGCGTTGTAATGTGCCGGTAATAACATCAAATACATCATCAATGCCCGAAATTGCAGCTGATGCAGCACATATTGTTAATCCGTTTAATCCCGAAGAAATTACACAAGGATTAATTAAGATAATAGAAAATGATGCTTACAGAAGAACGCTTTGTGACCAAGGTTTAGAACGAAGTAAAGCGTTTTCATGGAAAAATATGGCTAAAGAATACCTGAAATTATATGAATCAATTCATGCTGAAACTTCTAAAAAATAGCAGATTATGTTAGAAGGAAAAAATATCATTTGTATTTCTCAAACTACCTGGCACGGCGAATTCACAAAGTCTACCGTTCAATTGTTGTCGCTTTTAGCTGAAAAAAACACGGTCGTTTTTGTAGAATATCCTTTTACTCTTAAAGATGTTGTAATGTCTGTTTTAGGAAAACAACGAGCTCAGGTTGGGCGCATGTTAGGTCTTAAACCAAGAATTATTGACGAAAAAACGGCCACTGGAGCCGTTGTTAAACATTTAGTCGTACCTCCTGTATTGCCGGTAGATTTTATAAATAATGATTCTGTTTTTAATAAAATATTTAGCATTAATAAGTTTATTTACAAACGACAACTTCGTAAAACTATTAAGAAATTAAAATTAGACAATCCCATTATTATTACTGCTTATAATCCCATGTATGGTTTACCAATGCTAAACCAATTAAAGGAATTTTTGACCATTTACTATTGTTATGATGGAATGGATACACAAAGGCATAAGTCCCGAATTTATGAAATAGAGAAACAATTTTGTCAAAAAGTAGACTGTATTATAAACACTTCTGATTATTTAAACGCAGAAAAGAAAAAGTTGAATCCAAACAGCTATGTTGTAAAAAACGGTGTCGATTTTGAGCTTTTTGTTCCTTATGCAAAAAGTGATATTACTGCCACTAATACCGTTAAAAAAGTAGGTTACATTGGCACTTTGGATTTTCGTTTTGATATAGATAGTATGGAATTTGCTATCGAGCAATTACCAGATGTTTTATTCGAATTTACTGGCTATTTGTTGAATCAGGAAATAAAAGAGCGTTTGTCTCAATTTAAAAATGTGACTTTCTTTCCTTCTGTTCAAGCACATGAAGTGCCTCAATTGTTGTCCAAATATGATTTGGGTATAATTCCATATAAAATGAATGAAGTCAATAAAAATATTTATCCTTTAAAGATAAATGAATATTTAGCTGTTGGTGTGCCCGTGGTGATGACTGCCTTTGCTGATTTAGAAGATTTTAAGTCTATGGTGAAAGTAGCCCCAAACAAAGAGTATTTTAAAAAGTATATCGAAGAAGAATTAAAAAATGACAGTAAGGAGCTGATTCAAACCCGAATTCAGTTTGCTAAATTAAATTCTTGGGAAAATAGAGCAGTGGCCTTTGGAGATATTATAGAACAAGCCATCGAAACAAAAAGTAAAAACAAACAATAAAAGCTATGATTGTATTAAAAATAATTTTTTGGGTATTCTTGTTTATCATAGTTTACACCTATGTGGGTTACGGTATTTTGTTATTCGCAATAATCAAAATAAGACGACTTTTTAACATAGGGAAAAAAGAAAAAATGAATTTAGATTATGAACCTGAGGTAACACTATTCATTGCTGCTTATAATGAAAAGGATTATGTGGCGGCTAAAATGAAAAATTCTTTAGAACTGGATTACCCTAAAGAAAAATTAAATATCATTTGGGTTACTGATGGTTCTGATGATGGAACTCCTGATTTATTACAAAATTATCCCAATACTACCGTACACCATTTAGAGGAAAGAAATGGGAAAATAGGAGCTATGAACAGGGGAATGCAATATGTAAAAACGCCTATTGTAATTTTTAGTGATGCAAATACCAACCTTGGAAAGGAATCTATCAGACGTATTGTCAATCTTTTTAGTAATCCTCAAGTAGGTTGTGTTTCTGGAGAAAAACGAATTATTAATAAAGAAACAGATGTCGCTTCTGGCGCTGGCGAAGGTATTTATTGGAAATACGAATCAACACTAAAAAAATGGGATGCTGAGTTGTATTCGGTGGTAGGTGCCGCAGGAGAATTGTTTGCCATTCGAACAAACTTATATCAACATGTTGAAAAAGATACCCTGCTGGATGATTTTATCATATCCTTACGCGTTGCTCAACAAGGTTATACCATACAATATGATCCTGAAGCTTATGCAGTGGAAACAGCCTCGGCAAATGTAAAAGAAGAACTTAAACGTAAAATTAGAATTTCAGCAGGAGGAATACAGTCTATTGTAAGATTAAGATCTTTACTTAATGTATTCAAATATGGCACTTTGTCCTTTCAATATATTTCTCATCGCGTTTTGAGATGGAGTTTAACCCCGTTATGTTTAGTATTATTAATTCCTATTTTAACCGTAATTGCAATTGACGAAGGGATATTTTCTTTTGGTTTGTATGCTGTTTTATTTTGGCTTCAATTGCTATTTTATGTGTCCGCCTTATTAGGTTGGTTTTTAGAGAATAGAGAAACAAGGGTTAAAATTTTATTTGTTCCCTATTACTTTTTTATTATGAATTTATCGGTTGTTCTTGGGTTTTTTAGATATATGAAAAAGTCGCAATCCGTAAACTGGGAACGAGCTAAAAGAGCTTCGTAGTTGTAACTAAAGAAGAAAATGAATTAAATCTAAGATTAAACCCTGTTCGATACAAGCAGCTTTTTTTAAGATAAATGAAAAAAATAAAATACATAGTATACCCAGTATTTGCATTGTTGTTGCTGTTTTTTGTCTTTGGATTTATCGTCAGATGGCCTTCATATAGTATTAAAACCAATGGCAAATTATATGTCTTCAATAAAAAAAGTGAAGATATTACCGTTTTTGATTTGGCTAAAGGGAGAGAGATAACAACCATTCCTGTTGCAATTGAATCGCATGGAGCTGCAAAATTGTTAGGAAAAAATAAACTAGTAATTGCTAATTACAATACTAAAAAATACAAACATAAAAAGATTCTAATCTTTAATATAGATAGTAATAAAGTTGAGAAAACAATTTCTTTTTCTGAAGGAGTATCTGGTTTAGAAGGTATTGTTTCTTTACCAATAGCGAACAAAGTAGGTGTTGTAAGTGCCATCAGTAATGAATTTTTAGTAATTAATACACAAACGGAAACTATTGAACAAAGAATTCCAACGAAACAAAAGGGGAGCCATTTTTTTGTAATTCATCCCAAATTACCCATTGCTTATATATCAAATAGAGAATCGGGTTCAGTTAGTGTTGTTAATTTAATTACTAATCAGCTTGTAAAGAATATTTCCTGTGGTAAAGGTGCCATTGGTATTGATTGTACACCAGATGGATCTGAAATTTGGGTTACAAATAGAGACGATAATTCAATAAGTATTATAAACACTTCAAAGAATGAAGTTTCTCAGACTTTAAAAACAGGGAAGCAACCCATAAGTTTAAAGTTTTCCAGAGAGGGCAAATACTGTTTAGTGGCCAATTTAAAAGATGGGACAATTTCTGTTTTTGATCAAAAATCTAAAAAAGTAATTGTAAATAGGAGTATTCACGGAAAGCAAACAGCAATGGAGCGAGCACTTTATCATACTCCCTGGCCTGTGAATATTGTAATGCATCCTAATGGTTTGTATGCTTTTATCTCTAACTCTAATGCTAATAATATTCAAATTTTAGATATGCATTCTTTTGATTTTGTGAGTGAAATACAAACTGGAGAAGTTCCAGAAGCTATGGTTTTAATAGAATAATTTGTAATCCAAATATCTACAGAAAGCAACAGCTTATCGATAGTTAATTTGTATTAAACGAATATGTTAGTAGGTTTTTAGTGATAAATTTTAGTTTTACTTAATATATAGCAATCTATAACCTTATTTTAATGATTAGTTATGAAAACATTTTTTTTAAAATTGACACAAATTTTCTCAATAGTATTGCTATTTCACGCTTGTAGTGCTCCGGATGTTGAAAATGAAAGTGAAAACAGTACTGATATAACTATTACAAATAAAACATTTGATTTTAGTACTTATCGACTTGTGAAAATTACAATAAATGATGCGGAAGCTTTTTCTAAGTATGATGTCTATGCCTATTCAGATGAGCCTTATTATGCAGGTGATAAAACGTTTTTAAATGAAAATGATCAACTGGTTACTGAACCTATTTATCGAAATGAGGTATTAGACGAATTAATATTTTCAGGAATTCCTACTAATGGAGTTCTGGTTCAAACTATTAATGTGTCTAAATACTGTAATAAATTGTATGTAAGAAGAAAAAACAATCTTAATTTTTCCTCTTCAGTTATTTCTATTGAAAATGGGGCAGCTTCGTATACCTATAGCAAGCCAGTTACAACAAAAAGAGTAAATAATAGTTTTAATAAATCAACAGCTACCACTATTGTAAATGATTATTTGTATTGTGTTAATAGTGCAGCCGAACTTTTTCAAGTAAATCCAATAGATGGCAAATTGACATTCTTGTCTCAAATGCCAATGGGAAGCGTTACCTGTGCCATTGATCAAGCAAATAAATGTTTGTATTCCGTAGGTAATGAAAGTCCATATCCATTGATGAAATATTCTATTGCAACTGATACCTGGACAACCGTTAAAAATATAGGTGTAAGTGGTCCAAGACTTGATTTTAATACAAATGATGGCTTGCTTTATTTTTCAAGACTCGATAAAATATATACTATAAACCCAACTACAGGAGCACTTAGTGCAGCCAAATCAATTGTGGGACTTCATAATGTAAATGGTGGAGATTTAGCTTTCGCAAAAGATGGAACCTTATTTTTGTGTACATTTTCCGGACTGTATAAATTAGTACTTGATCAGTCAAACGTTTACCAAAGTACCCGAATAAGTGCAGATAATTTGCCATTTCAACCTACTTCTATGACTTTTGATTCTAATGAAGATTTATGGCTTTCAAATAATGCTTCAAGTTCTGATTTAATCATTATGGATACGCAAACAGGTGGATGGAAGTATGTTTACGGTATCAATGCTAAGAATAACACC
This sequence comes from Flavobacterium flavipallidum, assembly GCF_038289905.1. Taxonomy (NCBI): domain Bacteria; kingdom Pseudomonadati; phylum Bacteroidota; class Flavobacteriia; order Flavobacteriales; family Flavobacteriaceae; genus Flavobacterium; species Flavobacterium flavipallidum. The sequence goes on from NZ_JBBYHU010000003.1 coordinate 85,649, forward strand.
GATTATAAACGTAGTATTAATGATTTGACCACTTTTAGAGTTTATACAACCGTTGATACTGTAGTAGATTCTGACCAAGATGGTGTTCCAGATCAAGACGATGCTTCACCGTTGAATGCTCAAGTAGCTTTTGAGTTGTTTACTCCAAGTAAATATGGTACTGGAACGATTGCGTTTGAAGATTTGTGGCCTTCTTATGGCGATTATGATTTTAACGATGTAGCTTTAAATTATCAGGTAATTGCAAAATTAAATGCTCAAAATTTAGCCGTGCAAATGGATATTATTTGCCGTGTAAAATCTAACGGAGCAGGATATACAGACGGAATAGGTATAGAAATGACTAATCTATCACCATCGCAAATTAAGAATGTAACCGGAACTGTTTTGACCGAAAATTATATTGTTAAAAGTGCTAATGGAACCGAAGCAAATCAAGAGCATGCAGTTATTATTTTGACAGATGCGGCTAAGAATTTATTTAATGAGCGTACTATAACTATCGAGTTTACGCAGCCTATTAGTACTTCAGAACTAGGAATAGCTCCTTTTAATCCATTTATAATCGCTAATAAAGATCGAGCTCGAGAAATCCATTTGCCATATGCTAAACCTACCTCTCTTGGAGATAATCATTTTCAAATAACGGGTGTGAATCGCGATAATAAAGGGAATTATGTTTCGGATAAAGGAATGCCTTGGGCCATTAGCTTTATTCATGACTTTAAAGTTCCTAAAGAAAAAATAAACATTGCTAATGCTTATAATTTCTTTGTTAAATGGGCTAATTCTGGTGGGACTTTATATCAAGATTGGTATAAAGATAATTCCGGAAATAGAAATGTTGAGTTAATTCAAGAATAAAATGACTATATGTGATTGAAGAGAAGGTTATATCATAAAAATGGTTTCAATTTAGTTTAAACAACAAAGCCACTCCGGAGTAGAGTGGCTTTGTCTTTCATTAGGGGTATTTTTAAAGACTATCAAACTTTAAATGGCAATTAGTTCCATCCACCGCCTAATGATTTGTACATGTTAACTTTGGTAGTTAGTTGTTCTTTTTTGGTTTCCACCAATTGTAATTTGGATTCTAAAGCATCGCGTTGCGTTAATAAAACTTCCATATAATCGGCTCTGGCCGCGCTGAAAAGCTTATTAGTGATCTCGATTGAATTGGTCAAAGCAGCCACTTGATGTTCTTTTTGCTCATAGCTTTTCTTCAGGTTTTCAATTTTTGATAAACCATTTAATACTTCGATATGAGCATTTAAAATGGTTTTTTCGTAATCAAAAACAGCTTGTAACTGTTTGTCATTCGCATTGTAATATGTAGCTTTAATAGCATTTCTATTAATTAAAGGAGCTACCATATCTCCGGCTAAGCCATAAATCAAAGATTCAGGCATAGTAGTAAGATATTGCGTTTTGAACGATTCTAAACCTACACCAGCTCTTAACGTAAATGACGGATAAAAATTTGCTCTGGCCACCTGTGTATCCAGTTTGGCGGCCTGCAATTCATACTCTGCCCGTCTAATATCAGGACGATTAGTTAAGAGCTGTGAAGGTATACCGGCATAAATAGTATCTATGTTTTGTTCTATAAAATGGTCAGAATCACGATTGATATGTTGAGGAGTACGACCTATTAAGAAATTTAATCTGTTCTCAGTTTCAACAATATCTTGTTTTACATTGTACAATTCGCTGTTGTTTTTAAATACTTCTGCTTCCAGTCTTTGTACACCCAGAGCAGTTGCTTTAGCGGCCTGCATTTGCAAACGGATAATCTTCAATCCATTGTTTTGCAACTCTAAGTTTTTAGTCAAAATAGCCAGTTTATTATCTAAAGCTTGCAATTCATAGTAAGAATCAGCAATTTCAGCAATCAAACTAGTAACCATAAAGTTTTTACCTTCAACAGAAGAAAGGTATTCCATAACTGCTGCTTTTTTGGCATTGCGTAATTTTTTCCAAACGTCCAGTTCCCAGCGGGCAAAAGCACCTACTTTGTAATTTTGTAAGGGCTCAGGGAATTCTTTTCCTAGTTTAATTTCGGTATTGGCATCGTTTGCCCCTTGGCTGGTGTAACGACCTACTTTTTCTACTTCAGCAGCTACCTGAACACCTACAAATGGAAGGTATTCTCCTTTTCTAGCCTGAATTTCATTCTTAGCAATATCAACCTGTTGCAACATGATATTCAGCTCCTGATTGTTGACTAAAGCAGTATCGATAAGTGCAGCTAAATTAGCATCATTAAAAAAGGTTTTCCATTTGATTTGAGCCGAATTGGTAGTGTCTTTTGAAGCTACATTTTGAAATTGTTCCGGTAAATCCTTTTTTTCGTCGCGTACGGTTCTTGTTGGTACACAGCTTTGAAAAACAAGGGTAGATAAGGTCAGTCCCAGCACTGACCTTATGTTTATAAATTTGAAAATTGGATTATTCATTGTCTTCCTCTCTTTTCATTAATTTTTTCAATTGTTTGTTGATTTCTTTCAGCCTTAATTTGAGTTTGCTATCTCCCTCACTAGCTCTCATGAACTCTTCAGAAGCAGGTTCGTTATGTTCGTCTTGAATCATAGTTTTTCCATCGCTCATTTTAGCAAAGGTGTAATACAATCCAGGGATAACAAAAACTCCAAATAAGGTTCCGATAATCATTCCTCCCATAGCAGATCCTCCAATGGTTCTGTTACCGATAGCACCTGCTCCTGTTGCAATAACTAATGGAATTAATCCGGCAATAAAGGCAAATGAGGTCATCAAAATTGGTCGGAAACGCAATTTAGCTCCTTCCATAGCCGCATCTACAATACTCATTCCCTGCGAACGCTTCTGGACGGCTACCTCTACTATCAATACGGCATTTTTACCAAGTAATCCAATAAGCATGATAACCCCAATTTGAGCATAAACGTCATTTGATAATCCCATTAATTGTAATAAGGCAAATGAACCAAAGAATCCAACAGGTAATGATAATAATACCGCCAAAGGCAATAAGAAGCTTTCATATTGTGCCGCTAAAACCAGATAAACGAATATCAATACGATACCAAATACATACAGTGCATCGTTTCCTCTGTTAGCCTCGTCATATGATAATCCTTCCCAGGCAATATCATATCCTCTTGGTAATTTTACTTTGGCTACTTCTTTAATGGCATTAATAGCATCGGCACTGGTGTAGCCTTTAGCCGGTAGTCCACGAATTGCAGCCGAATTGTAAAGGTTGTATCGCGTAATCTCATTAGGTCCTAATTGTTTTTCTACCTTCATGAAAGCAGAATAAGGGACCATTTCGCCAGCCTCATTTTTCACGAACAATTTCTCCAAATCAGAAGGAATTCTTCGATATTCAGGAGCAGCCTGAGTATAAACTTTAAAAAACTGACCGAATTTGATAAATCCTTGTTCGTAAGTACTACCAATAAGAATATTCAGGTTGTCCATAGCTTTACCAATAGAAACTCCTTTTTGCATTGCTGCTTTATTGTCAATATTCAGTTTTAACTGCGGATAATTGGCAGAATAAAAAGTAAAGACACCTGTAAGTTCTTTACGTTTTTCTAATTCAGCAAGGAATTCGTTGTTTACTCTTTGGAATTCCTGATAATCAGTTCCGTTTGTTTTGTCTAATAAACGTAAAGAGAAACCTCCGGATGAACCAAATCCAGGTACTGCTGGTGGTTCAAAATATTCGATAACGGCTCCCAGGTTTTTGGATTTGCTTTCCAATTCTTCCATGATTTCATGTACCGAATGGTTTCTTTCGTCCCAAGGTTTCAGGTTAATCAAACAGGTTCCTGCGTTTGATCCACGACCTTCCGTCATGATTTCATATCCTGCTAAAGAGGATACAGAAGATACGCCGTCAATTTCTTCACAAATTTGTTGCAGTTTTTTGGCAACATCATTGGTACGTTCTAATGTCGTTCCCGGAGGAGTTTGGATAATAGCATAAATCATCCCCTGATCCTCACTTGGAATAAATCCTGCTGGAAGCGCTTCGTTAGTAAAATAAGTCGCAAAACAGAATCCGATTAGAATTCCGAAAGTAATCACTCTTCGGTTTACAATGTGTTTTAATATACCTACATAATGTCCGGTCAATTTTTCAAATCCTCTGTTAAACCAATCAATAAAACGATCAATAGGGGATTTTTTCTTAGCATGACCATGATTGTGTTTTAGTAACATGGCACAAAGTACAGGGGTAAGCGTCAAGGCAACAACAGCCGAGATAATAATCGATCCCGCCATGGTAATAGAAAATTGACGGTAGAATACCCCAACAGGTCCCGACATAAACGAAATAGGAATAAATACAGAAACCATTACCAATGTGATTGCAATAATAGCTCCCCCAATTTCCCCTAATACCGCTTTGGAAGCTTTGAATGGCGTAAGATGTTCTTCTTCCATTTTTACGTGTACAGCTTCCACAACAACTATGGCATCATCGACCACAATACCAATGGCTAATACTAAGGCGAAAAGGGTAATCAGGTTGATGGATAAGCCAAACATCTGCATGACAAAGAAGGCTCCAATCAACGATACAGGAACGGCGATAACCGGAATTAATGTAGAACGCCAATCTCCTAAAAACAAGAATACTACAACGGATACTAAAACGAAAGCGTCTCTAAGTGTGTCTAATACCTGTTCGATTGAGGCATCTAAGAAACTCGATACGTCATAACTAATTTTATAACCTACTCCCGGTGGAAGGTCTTTTTCCAGTTCTTTTAGTTTGGCTTTTACGTCTCTAATTACATCACTACCATTAGTTCCCAGCGTTTGTTTTAAAACGATAGAAGCTGATGGTTTACCATCTAAGTTGTCATAGATATCGTAAAATTCACTTCCTAATTCTACTTTGGCAATATCGCCTAATTTTATTTCTTCACCATTTGCATTAGCTCTAATGATGATGTCTTTGTATTCCTGAGCATCACTAAAACGGTCTCTGTACGTTAATACATATTCGAGCGATTGCGATTTTATTCCGGAACTTTGTCCAAGTCTTCCCGGTCTTGCCAGAATACTTTGTTCCTGCATGGCTTTCATTACTTCTTCTGCCGAAATGTTGTAAGCACGCATTCTGTCCGGTTTTAACCAAACACGCATTGCATATTTACGGCTACCAAGGATTTGTGCACTGGCAATTCCGTTAATACGTTGTATTTCGCGAAGCATGTTGGTATAAGCATAGTTGTAAAGGAATTTTTCATCCATTTCATGCCCTTTTTTGCTATACAAATCCACATACATCAACATACTTGGCTGAACAGGTGTAATGATAACCCCTTCGCGTTGTACTAAGTCCGGTAATAAAGGCATTACCTGATCGACCCTGGTTTTTACCCGGATTACGGCGACGTTGGGGTCGGTTCCCGGTTCAAAAATGACACGAATGGTTCCTTCTCCGGCACTGGTTGCATCCGATGCAATGTAACGCATTCCCGGTACACCGTTGATAGCTGTCTCCAGCGGAATTAATGTTGATTTTACTAATACATCTGAACTCGAACCCGGATAGGCGATAAAGATGTTTACGGTTGTTGGCGCAATTTCAGGAAATTGCGAAATGGGTAATTGTTTGATGGCAAGCAACCCCATAAAGACTATAATGACCGAAATAACAATCGCTAAGACCGGTCTTTGAATAAACTTTTTAAACATTTTGTTGTTATTTAAGGGGTTATTTACTCGGCGTAAACATCAAGTGTATTCAATACTTTTTTAGGGTTTTGAACATTAAATTTCACTTTCTCATTGTTTTTTACTAATCGTAATCCGTCTAGTAAAATATGGTCGTTTACGTCTAATCCTTTTTTCACAACAAAAAGGTTTTCCAGTGTGGCTCCAATAGTAATTTCTCTTTGTCTTACGTAACCGTTTTTGTCGATTACAAAAACATAGCGCTTGTCTAAGACTTCAAAAGTTGTTTTTTGAGGAATAATAAGTACGTTTTTCAAAGGAATAGTCATCAGGATGGTTCCTGTTTCTCCATGTCTTAAAATGCCTTGAGGGTTAGGGAAAGTCGCTCTAAAAGCGATATTTCCTGTTTCATTATTGAATTCCCCTTCGATAGTTTCTACTATACCTGTTTGGTTGAATATCATGTCGTTTGCCATTCGCAAATTTACTTTTTGCTTTTTGTCTTTATTGGCACTCATTATGTAATTCAAATATTCAGCTTCAGGAACATTGAAGTAGACCCACATTTTACTGTTGTTAGATAGTGAAGTTAACAGTTCACCTTCTTCCAACATACTACCTTCTCTGGAAACAAGATGGTCTACAATACCATCAAAAGAGGCTTTGATATTGGTAAAGCCAAGATGAGTTGCTGCCAAATTGATTTCAGCATTAGCTTTGTCTAGTTTTGCTTTAGAAAGTGCTAATTCGTTTTGAGAAACCACTTTATTATCGGCAAGAAGTTTAGTGTTTTTGTATTCTATCGAAGCCGCATTTCCTTCAGCTTTTGCTTTTTGTAATTCTGCCTGATAAACATTTGGCATAATCCCGAATAATGCTTGTCCTTTTTTAACTTTTTGACCTTCATCAATGTAGATTTTTTGAAGGTATCCTTTTTCTAATGCTCTCACTTCAATATGTTGAATAGAGTGGATTTGGCAAACATATTCTTTAACAATTGAAGTATCCATTGCTACAGGATTTGTAACATTGAAAGTAGCTTCTTCTTTCTTTTCTTCTTTATGTGAGTTGCAGCCAATAGTGCATATTGCGGCCATAAGACCAATGAAAATTGCATTTTTTTTCATGATATTCTTTAACTTTTTAAAACAATGGAATGAATTTTAAATCGGAGTAAAAAACAACGACCTAATTGCCATATTTAACTTGTCTAATCAAAAAAGACAAGAAATAGGGATGTAGCAACTAAATGCTATTTGTTTGTTTAAAAAGTTAAAATCAAATGCGAAAGACCTCGAATATAATGTAAAGTGAATTACAAGAAGGTAGGTAAGAAAGCTCTTTGAAAAAAGCCTGAGTTTTTTTAGAATAGGATACAAAAACAGCTATAGCTTGTTGTTTGAATGAAAGAAGCTGGTAGGAATGTTTTTCTACCGACTTTTTTGAAGCCATAGTTTCAGAATCTTCTTCTTCGTTGTCTGAGCTAAGGATTTCTTTTTTTTGGTAAGTTTCAAATACTGCGTCTGATAAAGAGCTTTGATTCTTGAAAATAATTTCTAAATCAGAATGATTAACCGTTTCTTGTGAGAATGTTTTTAATGGTATTTCTAACAATGATATTTTTGTTAGCGTATGGGCAAACAAAGAACCGTTGCTTAATAACAGCAGCATACATAAAAGGGTGATATGTTGTATTGCCTTCTTCATTTGTCATGCAAATCTAATTTTACAAAGTTATTCTGGCAAGTATTAGTTAATAAATATTTGTTAATTATGATAAAAACATTAAAAAATCCGTTAAAATGCAGTTTTTGTTGTAATATATTTGGTGTTTGTGTTAAAATACAAAGAAAGATTCTTTGGTTATTTTTCACCTTCCCATTCAGCATAAAATTGCGAAAGAAAGTTTTCCATGAATTGATGCCTTTGATTTGCAATGTTTTTTGCTGTAGGAGTGTTCATTTTATCTTTCAGTAATAATAGCTTTTCGTAGAAATGATTGATAGTTGGCGCCTGACTGCGTTTGTATTCCTCGGTACTCATGTCTAATTTTGGAGCAATTTTCGGGTCGTAAAGTGTTCTGTTTTTAAAACCGCCATAATTGAATGTTCTGGCAATTCCAATGGCTCCAATGGCGTCTAATCGATCCGCATCCTGGATAATCTCTAATTCTTTAGAATTAAATTTTTTTTCAAAATTTCCGCCTTTAAAAGAAATGTTTTCGATGATATTGATGATATGAACGATATCTTGTTCCTGAATATCTTGTGTTTCCAAAAATGCTCTGGCTATTTTTGGTCCAATAGTTTCATCACCATTATGAAATTTACTGTCGGCAATATCGTGAAGTAAAGCTCCAAGTTGGACTATTTGCAAGTTACAGCTTTCTTCTCTGGCAATTAATAAAGCATTTTTATACACTCTTTCAATATGAAACCAATCATGTCCGCCTTCGGCATTTTCTAATTGTTGTTTTACAAAATAGATGGTATTGCTTATTAATTCGTTATGACTCATAGTGAAAAGGGATAAAAAAAGCTGATTTTCAAAGGTCTAACTTCAAAAATCAGCTTATTATTATTTGTAATTGATACTTTTAAAAATCTGAAATCTACAATCTAGCTGGTTCAACCCATTTGAAGATATGAGATTCTTTTGGGATAACTAATCTTTCTGAAATTTTAGCCATTCTCGCAGGTAATTTCATCAGGTAATCACGGGCTTTTTCAGCTTCGTCAGTAAGACCTGAAATTTTTTCAATTTCCCATTTATCGATTAGTTTCTGCATGATTTCCACATAATCTTGGGCTGTATAAACACCAATTCGTTGTGCAGAATCTGAAAATAATTCAAACGCCGAGCTGATTTTTTGCCCTGATTCTCTCAAGAAATGGGCCGGCATTACAATTTTAGCTTTCATCATGTATTGGAAAGCCAACATCATTTCACTAGGGTCTACCTTGAAAATTTCGCTAACAAAATGACTGTAAGCATGGTGGTGACGCATTTCGTCTCCGGCAATCATTTTACACATTTTGGATAATTTCTTATCCCCGTATTTTTTAGCTAATTGCGAAACTCTGTTGTGAGAAACATAGGTTGCTAATTCCTGAAAACTAGTGTACACAAAGTTTTTGTAAGGATCTCTTCCGGTACCAATGTCGAATCCGTCATTGATAAGATGTTGTGTGGTCATCTCGATTTCACGCATGTTTACACGACCGGATAAGTATAAGTATTTATTCAATAAATCGCCGTGACGGTTTTCTTCACCAGTCCATTGACGTACCCATGCTGACCAGCCATTTCTTCCTTCATTATCTACGCCTTCTACTTCCATTAACCAGTTTTCATAAGTAGGAAGAGCTTCTTCCGTAATCATGTCTCCCACCATGGCTACCCAAAAATCATAAGGTAAATCCTTAGATATTTCACGTAGTTCTTTTACTTCTTCTAAGAAATTATCTCCTTCAGAATTTGGTAAAAAATCAGATGGCTGCCATATTTGTTCCACTGGAATCAAATATTGGTCCATGTAGCCAGTCACGTTTTTTTCCAAAAACTGCATAACTTCTAAACGAATGTTTTTTATAGACATTTTATATATTATTAAAATTGTATTTCTTTTACTATTGCACTTTCCGTTTTCTCCATTAATTCGGGGAAATTATAGTCGCTCACCTTTAAAGGTTTATGGACAACAAAGGTAAGATGATTTCCTAAACCTACGGGGAAAAAACCAAATTTTACCATTTTCCATGAATTGTTAATACTTACTGGGACAACATATGCTGATGGTGCACTCTTGCACAATATTTTTACGCCTGTTTGGGCAAATTCTTTGGGTTTGCCGGTTTTGCTTCGGGTTCCTTCTGGGAAAATTACTGCCGAACGTTTATTGGTTTCAATATATTCCGCGAGTCTTTTTATTTCAGGTATGGCCTGTTTAGGGTCTTTTCTGTCAATCAAAGCGGCACCTCCGTGTCTCAAATTATAGGAAACACTTGGGATTCCTTTGCCTAACTCTTTCTTACTTACAAATTTACAATGAAATTTACGCAAATACCAAATCATCGCAATAATATCATACATACTTTGATGATTGGCTACAAATATTAATGGAACTCCTTCAGGAATGCTTTCTCTGTTTTCAAATGTATAGGTCGTTCCTACTAAGTTAGTGCATTTTAGCAAAAAAAAGTTCAAATAATCGACACTTTTTTTATGTGCTTCATATCCAAATACGTTTAGACAAAACCATTGGATAGGATGAAAAACAACTAATGTAAGTCCAAAACACAAATAATAAATTACCGATATAGGATAGGAAATAAGTTTTTGCATTTCAAAAAAATTAGCTGCAAAAGTAGTAAATAATTTTTTAGCACTATTTAATTCGTAAATAATAATAGGTTTGGGCTTAAATTGTACCTTTGTGATTCATAAAAAATTGAATTTTACCAAAAAAAATGAGCTTTAACTATCCAAAAAACGAAAAACTAAAAAGTAAAATAAGTATTGGATTGTTGTTCTCCGAAGGGAAATCAGTTTCAAAATATCCTTTGCGTTTGGTCTATCATTCCGGTTCTTTGAATGAAAATGAAAAAATAAAAATGGGTGTTTCGGTTTCAAAAAAATACTTCAAGAAAGCCGTTGACAGAAATCGTTTTAAAAGAATTCTCAGAGAAACCTATCGATTGAACAAACACATTTTATTAGATAATTTAGATAAACCATATGCTTTTATGTTTTTTTATCAAACCAAAGAGCGTTTGTCTTACGAAGAAATTAATACTAAAACCATTCAGTTGTTTGAGAAATTTGTAAACCAGAATATTAAAAAAGAGTCTTCAGAAACTGAAGGTAATTCTGGGAAATAATAGGTTTTTTTCTAAATTTTATTATTGATAATTTATTTTTACTTTAGTAATTAATAATACATTCCCTTAATTATGATTCGTTTTTTTCAAGAAAGATATTTAATTCCTGTTGTCGCTTCTGCATTTTTATATGTCGGGGTTAGTTTTAAAGATGATTTCTTTGAAATTGCCAAACAACTGGAAATTTTCACGACGCTTTTTAAAGAATTGAATACGAATTATGTTGATCAAACTAATCCCGGAGAATTGATGAATGCTGCCATCAAAGGTATGCTGGCCAGTTTAGATCCATACACGGTTTATTTTAATGAGCAGGATGTGTTGAGATTTAAAATCAACAATACCGGTGAATATACCGGAATTGGGGCGTTGATTACCCAAAGATCTGGCAAACTCATTTTACGCGAAGTTTATAAAGATTTCCCTGCTGATAAAGCGGGTTTTAAAGCCGGAGATGAAATTATTCAAATAGGAGATGTGGTTTTGACTGATTTTAAAGAAGATGCTTCTCAGCTTTTAAAAGGTGCTAAAAACACTAAAATTGACATCAAATACCTCCGTCAGGGTAAAATGAATACGACTCAAATTTCATTGGACGAAGTTGAAATAAAATCGGTGCCTTATTACGCTAAAATTGATGATAAAACCGGTTATATTGTCCTGAGTCGTTTTAATAAAAAGGCTTCTAACGAAACTAAAGAAGCTTTGTTAGAATTAAAAAAGCAGGGAGCGCAGCAAATTGTTTTGGATTTGAGGGATAATCCCGGCGGACTTTTGAACGAGGCTATCAATATTTGTAATTTATTTGTTCCAAAAAATGAGGTGATTGTTACCACAAAATCCATTAATGAAAAACATAATAATACCTATAAAACAGCTTTTGATGTGGTGGATTTAGATATTCCATTAGTGATTATTGTAAATGATAAAAGTGCTTCGGCTTCAGAAATTGTATCAGGTGCTTTGCAGGATTTAGATCGAGCTGTAATTGTGGGCACTAGAAGTTTTGGTAAAGGTTTGGTTCAAAAACCAATAGATCTGACTTACAATACCCAATTGAAGGTTACAATTTCAAGGTATTTTACACCTTCAGGAAGATGTATTCAGGCATTAGATTATGCACATAAAGACAAAGATGGTTTAGCTACCCGAACAAAAGAAGCTAATTATAATTCTTTTAAAACCAGAAAAGGAAGAACGGTATATGATGGAGGTGGAATTTTGCCAGATGTGCAGATGGCTGAATCTAAAACCAGTGTGATAGCCAATGCATTGCTTAAAAATGATGCCATTTTTAATTATGCAACTGCTTATTATTACAAACATCCTAATCTGGGTAATCAGATTCCTAATTTTACTAATGCTGATTTTCAGGATTTCAAACAGTTTTTAAAAATTCAGAAAATTTCTTTTAATACAGAAACAGAAGCTTCTTTAAAAAATACGCTGGAAATTGCTAAAAAAGAAGCGATTGATAAATCAATTGTTAATGAGTACAACCAATTGTTGGCAGTAGTTGAGAAAAGTGAAGAATCTTTGTTAGATAACAATCAGGAGGAGATCGTCAATTTGATTTTAGAAGAGATTATTAAGCGTTACCAATATCAGGAGGGTTTTTATGGGTATTATATGAAAAGCAATTCTGAAATTAAAAAAGCAGTTAAAATTTTAAACGATTCGGCTAATTATAAGAATATTTTAAAGAGCTAATGTCTAAACTAATTGTTTTATTGTCTTTTTTTATTTTGATGGTTTCCTATGCACAGGAAAAAAAAATTGGGACGGTATATTTTGAATTTGACAAATATGCTATAGATCCCATTCAGGAACAAAACATTGTCGATTTTGTTCGGGAAATAGATACAACTAAGTTAGAGTCCATTCAAATTTATGGTTATTGTGATGATAGAGGTAATAACGATTATAATTTGAAATTATCCCAAAACCGTGTCAATGCAGTTCGTGAAATATTGATAGCTAACGGATTTAATAAAAGTAGAATTGTTATAGTAGAAGGCAAGGGACGTGTACTTATTGATGCGCATTCAGGTACAAGTCTTGAAGATATTCGGTCAAAAAACAGGCGAGTTGATTTGTTGATTGTTAAGCGAAATAGTTTTGGAAAAGGGATGTATAATTCTTTTCAGGATCATCATGAGGTAGGGGATAGAATTTTTCTAGAAAATATTTTTTTTGAATTGGGAAGTAGTCAATTAACTGAATCTTCGAAAATAGAATTGAACAGGATTGCCGGAATTCTCCAAAAAAATAAAAATATTGAGTTTGAAATTCGCGGTCATGTGTGTTGTACCCCTAATTTTTATAAGGACGCTATAGACAGAGCGACTAAAGAAAGAAAGCTTTCCTTGAATCGGGCTAGAAATGTTTTCAAATACCTGATTTCAAAAAACGTAAATAGTTTGAGGATGTCTTTTAAAGGTTTAGGGAATCAATTTCCTTTGGGTAAAGGCGATGATTACGATAGAAGGGTCGAATTTTTAATCACTAAGAATTAATTATGATCTTAAAGAAGTGCCATAATCTTTGATTTTTGTTTTACAAGTGGTTTTTTGTTGATTTCCAGAGATTTTATGATGGCTTCGGTCTCTAACATCAAATCTCTTTTTTCTTTTGATGGAGCATAACAAAAGCCTTCTAAAACTAATATGCGGTTGTTCTCTTTATCTACAACTGCGTAGTTAATAAATGGTCCTGACATGAAGTCATTTTTTAAAACCCAGGTTCCTTTGGTTTCATAAGTTCTTTTATGGTTTAAGACTATATTTGAAAAATAAGGCGAATAGGCTTCCTCAGTAATCATATCTGTTTTTTCTTCTTTACCATGAATGTATAGTTTTCCAATGGAATCTCTCATTTGAATGATATGAGCAATTTTATTGGATTTGTTTTCTATTTGGCTCAGTGGAACTTCGTAAATTAAAACACTTGTGTTGCCACTAATAATTTCTTTTTTAAACCATACAAAATGTTTTTTTTGCAGCATTAACTGATAAGTTGAAGGCATTTCAAGTTTGATGTTGAATTTGTCTTTAAAATATTTTGGTTCTAAAAGTGATTTTCTATTAATTCGTTGGTATTCCTCAATTTCAGTTTGATGAATTGTTTTAATGATTTCAGGTGCGTTCTGTTGAATTAAACACAAGATATCATCGGCTGTTTTTCCTGAAATTTGAAAGATGTTTTGAGGAGAAGCATATTTGTTCTTAAGAACTTTGTAGTCTTCTTTATTCTCTTTTTTTATGATTATTATATTGCGACTTTCAGTCAAAAAACCCTCCATCAGTTTTACCGGAAACTGATTAATGGTGAAAAGAGGTTCCTCTTGCGGTAATCCAATTACAGGAGAAGCAAATTTATTTCGGATACTGTCGCCAATTTCACCATTCCACAATAAATCATCTATGATTACGGAAATGTTGTTTATTTTTCCATTAGTTTTCTGTGGGTTTATATTTTCCTGTTTACAGGAAATAAAAAAGATGGAAAAGAAAAGCAATATAAAATGGAATTTATTCATTTTGCATTGGTTGAAACGGTAATTCAGTTTTTAATGACGAATTATTGTTAAATATATTGGTTCTGGTTTCTTACTAATTTATACTGCTAATATCGTTCCAATTTTTTTAAATAGGTAATAAAAAGTTATTTAAATGGATTTATAAAATAAAGAGGCTTTATTTAATAACTAAATAAAGCCTCTTTTGTGTATTTGAATTAGGATTTAACCTCCAATTTTTAATTTCATTCCAGGTTTGATATCTTCATTTTTGATATCGTTCCATTTTTTAATGTCAGATACAGTTACACCAGATTTTTTTGCAATGCTAAATAAAGAATCTCCTTTTTTAACTAAATAGTCGCGTTGTAAATCAGCGCTTTCTAGTTTGCTTTTCTTGAAAGAAGCAGCCGTAGCTTTTGAAGTAGTAATAGCAATTTCGTCTTTGGCTACAATTAAGGTTTTACCAAAAGCGATATTGTTATCTGTTAAATGATTCCATTCTTTTATATCAGCTATAGGAGTTCCAAATTTCTTAGAAATATTTCCAAGATTATCTCCTTTTTGAACTGTATATTCAATGTTTTTTAGCTCCACAGCCGGATTAACAGAAGCGATTTCGTTTTTTTCAGTTTCTTTATTAGAAAGTTGTAAGTTCATCCCAGCTTGAATAGTGTTGCCTGAAAGTTTATTCCACTCTTTAATTTGAGCTACCGTTACGTTGTTTTCTTCAGCAATACGATTTAAATTATCCCCTTTTTGAACAATGTAACTGGAATTTTTGTTACTGGCAATTAGACTGTCTGCTTTAACTTCTTTTCTTGTTTTTTCAGTCTTGTTGATTTTAGTTTCTACTGAAGCTATTGCGGAATTGCTTTCTTTTGCCGACGAAATTATGGTTAGTACTTTTCCGTAACCAACTGAATTTCCGCTCAGCTTATTCCATTTTTTCAAGTCGTTGATGTCAACATTATATTTGTTGGCAATGAAACTTAAATTATCACCTCGTTTTACTTTGTAATATTGGGTTGTACTTCCAATAGGGAAAGAAGGTTTTTCAGTTGTTGCAGCAATAGCTGTAGCAGTGGTGCTCTTGAAAAACGGATTGTTGTTTTTTAATTCGGCTTCATGTTGAATGTAAGCGTAGATTTTGTCTTCATTAGAAACAAATAAACCTATCTTGTCTTTTGGTAATCTTAGATAATGATTTTGATCCTGGTATTGTGGAATTACATTGAGTTTATAAGAAGGATTAAGTAATTGTAATTGAGAAACAGGAACATCTAATAAATCAGAAATTTGTTTGAAAGACATTTGTTTTTTAATCATTACCGTATCCGTTGCAAAATGTTGTACGATAGCTTTGTTAGGTTTGATACCGTGTTCTTTATGGTATTCGTACAGGTACATAGTTGCTAAGAAAGCCGGAACATAACCTTGAGTTTCTCGAGGTAAATTTTGCTTAATACTCCAAAAATTTTGTTGTCCGCCAGAACGTCTAATCGCTTTTGCAACATTTCCAGGTCCTGAATTGTAAGACGCTAGAACTAATTCCCAGTCTCCAAAAATGGCAAACATATTGGACATGTATTGAGCTGCAGCATTAGTCGCTTTCAAGGGATCGCTTCGTTCGTCAATGTATGAATCAATTTTTAGATTGTATTGCTTTCCGGTTTGGTACATAAACTGCCATAATCCTGTAGCGCCTACTCTGGAAACGGCTTTTGGATTTAGGGCCGATTCTACAATAGCTAAATATTTGATTTCTAAAGGTATATTTTGTTTAGAAAAAACTTCTTCAAACATTGGGAAATAATAGTCTGAAATAGACATCAGGCGTTCAAATGATTTTTTTCTGTTTTTTAAGAACGATTTGATGATGTTTTCTAATCCCTGATTGTACTGAATGTTAAATGGCGATTTAGCATTCATAGCCTCAAGTCTTGATTTTAGTAAGGCTGTTGGTAATTCATAATCAACTTTCTCATCAGTGTTTATGTTTTCAATATCCTTAGTAAGATCATTGTAGATGTTTATGTCTGTAAGTTCTTTTGTCCACAAACTGTCCACACAACTAGCCATATCGTCATTAACAAAACTGCGCTTTATAGAATCGAGATAAGAAAGCTTGGTTTCTAAAACAGCAATTCCCTTGCTTTCAGCGATTTCTTGCGAAAACATGGGAATTGTTAATAGTAGAAAAAATGATATAGTGATTTTTTTTATACTCATATTTTTATTGTCAACGTCCTTAATTTTAAACGGTTACAAAATCGTTTTTGCAAACTTAAGAGGTTAAAACTAAAAAAATCAATAAAAAGTGTTAAAATTGTTATTTTTTAGTCTAAGATAGCTGCGATTCCAGGTAAAGTTCTTCCTTCAAGCATTTCTAACATCGCACCACCACCAGTTGAAACATAACTCATTTTATCTTCAAAACCGAATTGTTTTACTGCAGCAACTGAATCTCCACCACCTACAAGTGAGAAAGTTCCATTGGCCGTAGCAGCAGCGATATAGTTTCCTAAAGCGATAGTTCCTTTAGCAAAAGTTTCCATTTCAAACACTCCTAAAGGACCATTCCACAAGATTGTTTTTGAATCCATAATTACTTTTTCGAAAGCTTCCAATGATTTTGGACCTGCATCCATACCTTCCCATCCGTCAGGAATGTTGGTTACGTCAACTACTTGTGTGTTAGCGTTATTAGAGAAATCGTCTCCTGCAACTACATCAACAGGAATGTGAACTTCTACTCCTTTTTCTTTAGCTAATCTTAAAATTTCAAGAGCTAATTCTTGTTTGTCATCTTCGCAAATAGAATTACCAATTTTTCCACCTTGTGCTTTGATGAATGTAAAAGTCATTCCTCCACCAATAATCATGTGGTCTACTTTGTCAAGGATGTTTTCGATAACTGTAATTTTAGAAGATACTTTAGAACCTCCAAGGATTGCTGTTACCGGTTTTTCGCTGTCTTTTAATACTTTGTTGATACTTTCGATTTCTTTAGCCAATAAAGAACCAAAACATTTGTGCTCTGGGAAAAATTGAGCGATAATTGTAGTTGAAGCATGAGCTCTGTGAGCAGTTCCAAAAGCATCATTTACATAGATATCTCCTAATGAAGCTAATTCTTTTGCGAAAGCAACATCCCCTGCTTCTTCTTCAGCGTGAAAACGTAAATTTTCCAATAATAAAACTTCACCGGCTTTTAATTCTGCTGCAGCTTGTTGTGCTACTTCACCCACACAGTTTGTAGCAAATTTTACAGCTACACCAAGAATTTCGCTTGCTGTGTTTAAAATGTGTTTTAATGAATATTTATCTTCAGCTCCTTTTGGACGACCTAAGTGTGACATTAAAATTACACTTCCACCGTCAGCAAGGATTTTAGAAATAGTAGGTTTTGCAGCCTCGATACGAGTAACGTCAGTTACATTGAAATTTTCGTCCAAAGGCACGTTAAAGTCAACGCGGATAATTGCTTTTTTATTTTTAAAATCAAAATCGTTTAAAGTCTTCATTAGTTTAATTTTAGATTGTTTTTTTGAAAGTGAAACAAATATAGAAATTTTCTAGTAGTATTAAATTTCAAAGTTTCAAAAAAATCCATTTTTTGCAACGAAAACGATGTAAAAGGTCAATTATTTGATGTAATTTTTCTTATTTTAAAAAATTGTATGTAAAAAGTTAAATTTTGGTTGTTTGTTAATTTGCTTCCAAAATAGGAGTTTTTATTCTTTGAGATAACTCACGGAAAGATTAGGTTGAGTAGGAATCATAAAAGTTTCAAATTCATTGTTGTCGTCAGTATTTTTGGAAAGTAAAAAATGATTGTCAACCATTCCTAAATAGCTTAACATTGGTGAATAAAATGTAATGCCTATTTTGTGTTTGTTGATATCCGTGATGTCGGTATTGATGATGTCTAAGCGGTAGTTTATAAATGGGAAATAATTATTGCCAAGTACATCGGTCACGCGATAAAAATTGCCTTTGAGTTGTTGCACATAATTTGCTGCTGCAATACCCGTCAGGTAATGCAATTGTGTTGCTTTTTCGTTTTCAGCCAGTAATTCTCTAAAGGTTTTTGATGGATTTTCTTTGGAATTGAATTCTTGATGTTGCAGCAAATATTCCTGAAATGTATCTTCAAAAACATATTTGTCCCAAAGGAAAGTGGAATCTTTGTCAATTACTAAGCGATAAGCCAATTGTATTTTGGATTTATAATTCATGCTAAAGATGTTTCAATAATTAATAGCATAGCATTTTCTGATAAAGCCTCCCATTCTACTGCTTCGATTTCTTTTAAGCTTAAGGCATCACCAACTTCAAGAAGTCTGTTTTCAAATTCAAATGCACCAATGATTATAAAGGTGAAAATGCCATTTTCTTTGTTTTTTAATTGGTAATGAGCTTCATTTCTGCCGTCAAATTGTGCAATAAAAGCGGAGGCTGTATTGTTTTCGAACAACGGAATAAGTTTGTTTTTTTCTTTAAAATTAAATCCTAAAAAGGCAGTTGTATATGCATCAGTTTTTGTAACAAAAGCCATTTGCAGAAAGCTTACATTTTTATCAAAAGGATTTGAAATTTCAAAGTTAGTTTCTTCTTGACAAACAACTTGCTGGAATTGCTCGGTTACAAGCAGATTGTTATTTTGCTTTTGATCTTTAAATTCAATACCACCAAAAAGGGGTAAAATATAATGTAAGCTGTTTTTCTGAGCTACAATTGATAGGCTTTGTTTTGGTGCTAAAATATAATGATTGAATAGAAATAAGGACCCGAAGGCTTTTCGGGATTCTTCCTGATAGTTGTCAAAATTAAAAGTTGACCAACAATTGTAAGCTTCAGTTTGCTGTTTTCCTCTTGATGCTGCAAGATAAATTTGAGCTGAATTTTGCTTTATCATGCTTCGATGTTTTTAAATTAACCAGCAACGTTTATAGTGTGAGTTAATGCAAATCCTGCAGCAACACTTCCTGTAACTGTTGACATTTCTGTGCTTACTCCATCTGAGAAAACATTGTCGTTAGCGTTATAGGTATAACCACTCATACCTTTAGTATATCCATTAGCAGTTGAAGCATTAACCAATACAACGGCGCTTCCGGAACCTTCAGGAAAAGCTATTTGAGTAACCAATAAAGAAGTTCCTGAAGAATTGTAAATGTGTACGTGAATGTGAGTAGCTCTTCCGCTGTACCAACCCGGAAAAATGGAAGTAAAACTTACTAATCCATTAGCGTTAGTAGTTTGTCTTCCTCTTAAAAAATGTACCGAAGTAAAATCAGCCGATTGCATGCCAGTCCCTCCATATTCTGAATAATAGCCGTCTTTATCACAATGCCAAATGTCTACGATTGCTCCTTCTAGGGCTGCGCAGCTTGCGTTTTTATTTTTGATGGTGATGTTGATGGTCAATGGCACTCCAGTTCGATCGCTGGTAATATCTGATTTTACTAATGACGAAGGGGTTTTAGTTGGAAATGGTCCAGCGGTTTCAGTTGCTGTTACTGTACAACTTGAAGAGCCTGAAGAACTACCTGTATCCGTTGCTTCGGTTGTATCGGTTGCGCTGGAGTCAGTAGAAGAGTCATCATCACTATTACATGAGCTTAATATTGGCACAGCCAAAGATCCTAATCCTACTAATCCTAATCCTTTTAAAAAATCTATTCTTTCCATACAAAATACAATTTATAGGTTTATGGAAATAAAAGTATTTTAATTCTTTTTTTTTAAAAAAATAATGAGGTTAGCGTTTGGATTTTTGCGGTAAACAACTCATAATTGAATGGATGTTTTTTTTTAATTTAATTCTATAAACGGTTAGTGAGACCAGTATCAATGTTGCTATTATCCAAACAAAATAATTTGGTAGTTTTAGTAATGCAACTGTCATTGAATTGGCTTTTCCAGAGATACGTTCGATTATCCAGGCCACAGCAGCAATTGCAGCTAAAATGGCTAAGACAGGACGGATGAATTTGTAAGAGTGTGTTTGACTTAAGATTATTATCCAAGGAATAATAATGATTACAATGAAAAGTTGCATTAATTCTATACCAATATTAAATCCCAAAATACTTATCAGCATCGAACGATTATCTAAATTTAAGTTTGAAAGAATGCCCGCAAATGCTAATCCATGAATAAGTCCAAAACCAGCTGCGATATAACTTTCTTTATTTGGAAAAAGTGGATAAATTGCATGTATTGCTGAAACTAATATTGAAAAAGCTATTAATATTTCAACGGCATGAGCAGGAATATAAATTAACTTCAATGTGCCTATTAATAGTGTTATCGAATGTCCAATGGTAAAAGCTGTGACTATTTTTAGTAAGCGCAATAAGCTGTGTTTGGTACCGTAAAAATGCCCCCATCTTTTTCCTTTTACGGTTAAGGTTGCGGGCAATAATAGTACGATTAAGAATAGTAAATGATCAGTTCCTTCTTCAATGTGTTTTATGCCTAATTTTACCATACTTTTAAAACCCATCCACCAGCTTCCATTATCTAAATTGATTTGTAATGGATTAATCACATTGTCTTTAAGATTCCAACTGATTACTGTAGTCTCATTTTGTTCTTTCTCAATTATTCCGGCTTCCCAATCATTTCGAATAGATACTAAGGCAATGTGGTTTATTACCTGGTGTAAAATTACATCATAGTCCAGTGTGAAATTTCGGGTGCTTTCGGATTCGTTAGGTTTTAATTTTACATGAGCCACAATTTCCCAGTAAGGGAGTTTGGTCTCTATATATTTGCCTTCATCTACTTCCAGGGATTCAATTGCTACTAACCAAGGTTTTGATTTGGTGTGGTAAGCATGAATATGCGCTAGTAGATATTCTTTTAATTTAGGGTCAAATTTTTCGATAAATCTCTTAGGATTTTGGGAAATAGAATTTCCAAATGCTAATTCTAGTTCAGTTATCGGTAATTGAATTTCCATAGCTACACTCTTTGGACTTACATCCAGAAAAACGAGAGTGTTGGGGGATTGATGTGCGCTGATTTTATTTGGTAATAACATTATTGATAATATTATTATCCAAAAAAGCAGCACCCTTTTTTTAAGGGAGCTGTTTTTGAAAAAATCTTTTATAATCATGTTTTTTTATTTACAGTCCAATGTAATCTCTTGTGTGATCTCTCATTACTGTATGATAGTGAATTCCGGAAAGAACAACACCATTTTGACAGGCAAATTCAATCCAAACACTAGGTCCGTCAATTCGAACATAATCAGTATTAGCAGTTAAGAAAGAGCTTGCAGTTCCTGCAGTTGCACTTGTATTGCTAGCGTAACAAACATACGAATTAGCCAATTCATTTTCATAAATTGCTAACATACTGGCTGCAGCTGTAGCTTCAACATCATTTACCCATTTTGAAATAGCAGCTAATACTTTGGCTTGAGCTGTTGTGCTTAGGTTGCTCACTTTAATACCTTGTTTGATACTTGGAAAAGTATTTGTTGTTGAACCAGGAACCATTAAACAATCAGAAAAAGTACTTGAAATTTTTGCAGAAGCTAATTCAGTTGATGTAAAAGATCCCAACATTTCCTGCATAGCGATATGTTCTGATTCTAATGGGCCTGAATATGTTGTGCTATTGTAAGTAAAAGATCCTTTAGGTTCTACGGCTTCATGCAATGGTGTGATACTTGTTACAGCACCGCCATCATAAGTAATATTTTGGGCATAATGATGTCCGCCAAATTGTAACATCCATTTTCCTGTTGTACTAGGCGTTCCTAAAAAAGCGATAACATAGTTTCCCGAAGAATATCCTGAGGAAGTCAGTCCTAAATAATTATCAGCGCTCATTACTTGATTAAATTCATCATAGCCTTCTCCAGTAGTTGTTCCAAAAGCTGCCTGAGCCAGCGCTTTTGCAGCTGCTAGTTGAGTGCTGCTAAGACTGCTAAATAGTAAACCATTTCTGCAACTCAAAGCGCAAGGTAAATTTGACCATCTTTTAGCATTAGTTAAATTTAAAGTAAGTATTACTGAGCTTTGTTGCGAGGTTGATAGTGTCGCTAAAAATGAATTGGCCAGGCAAACCACTTTTTCACTTCCAGATAAAGTATCACAACTTGCAGTAGCGATAGAATTTACCGTTAAGCTGATGGTTGTAGTTTTTCCGCCAAAAGTAATACTGAAAACTGCTGTTCCGGAGGAAGTAGGTGTTCCTGAAATAGTGTATGTAAGAGTGCCGGATCCATCTTCTAATGTTCCGGCTGTTAAAACAGCAGTTAAACCTGTTACACCCGTAGATGCTATTGTCGAACCGACTGAGTAACTAGCCCCATTACCTCCTGTGTAGGGTAAAGTAGCTGTTCCATAATATGCAACACTAGTAGTTGCAGTTGAAGAAAATTTAACAGAACCACTCAATAAAGTACTGACAGATGCAGAACTTGAACTTGATGAGTCATCATCGTTACCGCCACAAGCCATGATAATTATAAACATCAATGCAGTTGTTACTTTTAGAAATAGATTTATTTTTTTCATTGAGTTAACTTTTATACGTTATGATATAAAAGTATTTTAATTCTAAATTTTGAAAAAAAGATTGAGGTGTTTGGATTTAAAACTGAGGTAAAAGAGTGAAAATCAATAAAAATAATGTTGATGTAATTATAAAAAGCGGTTTTACTTTTTATTAAGCAAGGCAAAAAATGCCGTTTCATAACTGGCACTTACTGGAATTTCTTCATCATTTATATAAATGATTTTGTTTCGGACTTTGTTAATTTTTGAAATCGGAACTATAAAGGAGCGATGGACTCTTGTAAATTCCGGAGAAGGTAATTTTTCCAAAATAGCTTTCAAAGTCATGCGGGCAACCACGGTTTTTTGGTTTTGAATATGAATTTTTAAGTAGTCGTCTAATCCTTCGATAAATAAGATATCTGAAAAAAGGATTTTTTGCAGGCTGTAATCGGCGCGAATAAATAGATAGAGTTGTTCCGGATTTTGGTTTTGTAATCTGTATTGATTAACTGCTTTTTCAACTGCTTGTTTGAAGCGAATAAATGTAAATGGTTTCAAAATATAATCGGTAGCGCTTACATTAAAACCCTCAACAGCATATTCTGAATAAGCGGTGGTGAATATAACCATGGTTTTGTGAGGTAGTTTTTTGTAAAAATCAATGCCTGAAATCGACGGCATATTAATGTCTAAAAATAATAAGTCAACCGGAAATTTTTTCAAATGTTTAAAAGCATCCTCTGATTTGGTAAAGGTTTTTTCTAAAGCAATATCTTCTGTTTGATTACAAAAACTTTGTAATACTTCCAGTGCAAGTGGTTCATCGTCAAGTGCAATTGCTTTTAACATCCTATATTAATTTTTAAAGTAACCGTATATTTATTTTGAGAATCATCTATTAATAATTCATGATTTTTAGGGTACAAATGGTTTAATCTATCGATGGTGTTTTGTAATCCAATACCACTTTGCGATTGAACAGAATCTACTTTGTTGTTAGATACAAATAAAGTTAAAAAATCTTCTAAAATCGTAATATTAATATTGATTTCTGAATCCTGATTTGGATTAACTCCATGTTTGAATGCGTTTTCAATAAATGAAATCAAAATCAGAGGTGTAATGCATTTGCCATATACAATGCCATCGAGTTCGTATTTTATTTTTACCGTATTTCCTAATCTTGTTTTTTGCAGTTGAATAAAGTTATCAATATAGTTAAGTTCTTTATCTAGTGCTATAACATCATCATTAGCATTGGTAATAATGTATCGCATTAATTCTGATAATTGAACCACGGCATCGGCAGTTTTGTCGTCTTTTTTAATGGCTAGAGCATAAATGCTATTGAGTGTATTGAATAAAAAATGTGGATTGATTTGCGCTTTTAGGAAAGACAATTCCGATTGTATTTTTTCTTTTTCGACATTTCTCAATCGATTGTTGATGGCAAATAACAAACTGGAAATCACCCCAATTAGATAAACTAAAACCGTGTGGCTATATTGTGTGGGTGGTCCTCCGTTAAAATGTTTTATCATGTTGGGAGGAGGAGGGAGTCTTTTTAAATGAAACTTGGGGTGTTTGTTAAAATCCAAAAAATTGCGATCAGGATGATCAAAATGAGTGGAAACCCAAAGGAAAAAGAGTAAAAACAAACTTAGTATTCCGAAATATAATAGCTGCCTTTTTGAAAAATATATGCTGGGAATTAGATAATAGTAATTAAAAAGAAAGAAAATTAACAACAACGAATAAATAAGGAAGTAAATTCGGTCGTGTGGATTACTGACTAAATTAGGCAGTTTTAATACATTTCCCGTGGATGTAAACATATACGGCAAAAGCAAGAATGCTACGCACACGAAAAAAATTAATAAATAAGAAGTAATGTTTTTTTTCATGAAAATGATGTTTACTTATCAAATGTAAGTTTCTTATTTAAAGGATTCTAATTATTGAGGTAAAAGTCGTTTTTGTTGCGATATTCTCCCGGAGTAAGGCTTACTATTTGTTTGAAAATTTTTGAAAAGTGAGGCAAATTTGAAAAACCGGTATCCAGTGCAATTTCTAGAAGACTTTTAGTGGTTGTGGCAATAAGATATTGCGCCCGTTCTATTTTTTTTTCATGAATGTAGTTTAAAGGACGTTGTCCGGTGTGAAGTTGAAATTGTTTTGAAAAATAATCCTGATTTTGATTCACTCTTTGGGCTAATTCGGCAACCGTCAGGTTTTTGTCTAAATGAAGCTGAATGTAGCTCATGCTGTCCAGAATTTTTGAAGGTGTGCTTTGCGGAGCATTTTGTTTGAAATTTTTATCGTTCAAAAATCTGGAAATTAGTAAAAGCAGGATTCCTTGATTTTCAAATTTCAGGTGCGTTTTCATAGTGTCATTAAGCGAACGGTACTCTTTGTAAAAAGCCTCTTTTTCGTATTCTTTCGGATTGTCTGATCGGTTAATTCCTCTTCCGGGATTAGCGTGAAGCATTTTTTGGATTAGAA
Organism: Flavobacterium flavipallidum; assembly: GCF_038289905.1. Lineage (NCBI taxonomy): Bacteria > Pseudomonadati > Bacteroidota > Flavobacteriia > Flavobacteriales > Flavobacteriaceae > Flavobacterium > Flavobacterium flavipallidum. The sequence continues at coordinate 110,749 of NZ_JBBYHU010000003.1, forward strand.
TAATATCAGTTTCATTTGCGGCTAATTTTATTACATTTCTATTTTGGTTAAATAGTGAAATTCCATCTGGGGATTCTTCGAAAAACTGAATAAAATATTGGCTTAGATATTCTTCGCAATTTAAATTGCAAATTGTAAAACTTGGGATAAGATATAAGTAACCAGGCTCTAAAATTATTTTTTCTGAATTAGTCGATATAGTTCCTAATCCTTCATCAATATAATATAATCGGTAGTAGGGGCTAATTACGTTGTTGAAATTCCATTTATGATTAAGTTTCACATAATCAATGTGTAATAAAGAAAAAGAATGTTTGAAAACATTTTTAGGCATAATGATATAAAATGATGGAAAAATCGTTTTTGTATAATAAAAAATCGTTTTTGAATAAAATTTATGTCTTCATGTAGATTTACATTTGTTTAAAAATAAATGTCTAAAAAAAACTAATAATCAAAAATATAGATAAAATACGTAGTTTAAAAATACTTGTTAGTTTGTTTTGTTGCTTTATTAAGGTTTTTATAAAAAATTAAAAATCGGAAATATATAAATAGATTCTAAATTGTAAAAAATGGAAAGAAGAAACGCTTTGAAATTAGGGATATCAGCATTAGCTGGACTCTATTTGTCGCCAATGTTAGGTTATTCGAAAATTTTAAATACCCCAGCTTTCAAAGGACCATTTGAACCAACATGGGATTCACTCGAAAAATATCAGGTTCCGGATTGGTTTCGTGATGCAAAATTCGGGATGTGGGCACATTGGGGACCTCAGTGTGAACCTGAAGCAGGAGACTGGTACGGAAGAGGGATGTATGAAGAAGGTTCAAGGCAGTATAAATACCATTTGGAAAAGTATGGACATCCATCAAAATTTGGATTCAAAGATGTAATCAATGTTTGGAAAGCCGATCAATGGAATCCGGAGGAGTTGGTGAATTTATATAAAGATTCCGGAGCCAAATATTTTATGGCAATGGCAAATCACCACGATAATTTAGATTTGTACGATAGCAAATACCAACCACAATGGAATTCGACTAAAGTAGGTCCTAAAAAAGATATCATTGCCGGATGGGAAAAAGCTGCTCGTAAAGCAGGATTGCCTTTTGCGGTGAGTGTACATGCGGCTCATGCCTGGAATTGGTTTGATACTGCTCAAGGAGCGGATAAAAACGGTCCTTTGGCTGGAGTGCCTTATGATGGAAAGCTAACTAAAGCAGATGGAAAAGGAACTTGGTGGGAAGGTTTAGACCCTCAGGATTTGTATGCGCAAAATCATGAATTAAGTGCGAAACCATCCGGAAATTCATCTGTTCATAGTCAATGGGACTGGGGAGATGGAGCTTCTGTGCCAACCAAAGACTATTGTGAAAAATTCCACGACAGAACAATAGATCTGATTGAGAAATACAATCCAGATATGATTTACTTTGATGATACCGCATTTCCATTATGGCCTGTGAGTGATGCCGGTTTACGTATAGCAGCTCATATGTATAATAAAAGTCTGCAAAAAAATAAAACGGTTCAGGCAGTTATTACGGGTAAAATTCTAACCGAACAACAACGTAAAACGATGGTTTGGGATATTGAAAAAGGACAAAGTAACAATATCGAACCTTTGCCTTGGCAAACGGATACCTGCATTGGAAACTGGCATTACGACAGAAGGCTGTATAACGACAAACGTTATAAATCAGCCAAAACTGTCATTCATACACTAATTGATGTCGTGAGTAAAAACGGAAATCTGATGTTGAATATTCCAGTTCGCGGAGATGGTAGCATTGATGAATTGGAACGCGAAATTGTAAAAGAAATTGGTGTTTGGATGAAACTGAACAGCAAAAGCATTTATGGTACGCGTCCCTGGAAAATATTTGGTGAAGGTCCGCAGCAGGCAAGTGCCGGAGCTTTAACCGCTCAGGGTTTCAACGAAGGAAAAGGAAAACCTTATACAGCCGAAGATATTCGTTTTGCTCAAAAAGACAAAAAACTGTATGCTACCGTAATGGCCTGGCCGGAGAATGGCGTGGCTGCTATAAAAAGTTTAGGGAAATCTAATCCACATCATATTGAAAAAATCAGACGGATAAAATTAGTGAGTACAGGAGAAAAATTGAAGTTTAAACAAACTGAACAGGGTCTTGAGGTGTATTTCCCAAGTCAAAAACCGGAGGCTTCTTATGCTAATGCTTTGGAGATTGTTTCATAATTAAATTTCAAATTCATTTTTTAATCACAAAACCGAATAAGGAACAATGAAATGCATTAGTTTAATCGTATGTCTATTTATTTCAAGTATTTTTTCAATAAATGCTCAGGAAATTTTGTCGCCAAATAAAAAAATTAAGGTGATTGTTACTGCTGATAATACCTCTTTTGGACAAGTATATTTTAAGATTTTGTATAAAAACAAAACGGAATATGTCGAAGTATTACCCAATTCTCCAATGGGAATTACCAGAGAGGATCAGCAGTTTACGGATAATCTAAAATTCATTGGTGAATCACAATCAAAAGAGGTGAACCAAAAATATGAAATGATTTCCGGTAAGCGAAAACTGTGTACAAATTTGGGTAATGAGAAGACTTTTCAATATGTAAATTCGAATAATAAACCCCTAAATATTGTTTTTAGGGTTTATAATGATGGTGTTGCATTTCGTTATGAATTCACCGACAAAACGAATTCATTAGTAAATGTCATTGATGAAACTACTACTTATGTTTTTCCTTCGAATACTAATCGTTGGTTACAAGAGTTCATAGATTCTTATGAAGGATTTTTTCCTTTTTCAGATAGCGGCAAAACAGATAATAAAAAACAGGAATGGGGATTTCCTGCCTTGTTTAAGGTAAATAATAATCCTGTTTGGATGTTGATTTCTGAAGCTAATATTACAGCAAATAATTGTGCTGCCAGATTGAGTAATTTGAAGAATCCAAATGAGTACAAAGTTACTTATGCTTCACCAAGAGATAGTTTTAAACAAGTTGGGGTCAAAACCACTTTACCTTGGAATTCACAATGGCATACTTTAATTATTGGAGAACTGGCTGATGTAGTCGAATCAACTTTAATTACCGATGTTAGTGAACCAAATCAGTTAAAAGAAACCAATTGGATAAAACCGGGAGCCGTTTCCTGGAATTATTGGGCTAATAATCACGGATCTAAAGATTATAAAAAGGTCGCAGAATATACTGACTTAGCTGTCGTAATGAAATGGCCTTATACTTTGATTGACTGGGAATGGGACGTGATGAGCAACGGTGGAAATTTGGTTGATGCTGTAAATTATGCCAAAAGCAAAGGAATTAAAACTTTGATGTGGTATAATTCAGGCACATCTTGGCTTGAACCAACTCCTAATGACCGTATGTTAACAGCTGAAAAAAGAGCTAAAGAATTGGCTTGGCTTAAAGAAATTGGAGTGTATGGTATCAAAGTTGATTTTTTTAATGGCGATCAACAAGATATGATGAAATATTATATTGATATTTTAAAAGATGCTGCAAAATACCAGATAATGGTTAATTTTCATGGGGCAACAGCTCCGCGAGGATGGGCTAGAACCTATCCCAATTTGATGACAACTGAAGCAGTTTACGGTGCGGAATGGTATAACAATAAACCAACACTTACCAATAAGGCTGCGGCACATAATGCGACGCTTCCTTTTACCCGAAATGTTATTGGTTCAATGGATTATACTCCGGTAACTTTTTCAAATTCGCAGCATCCTCATATTACTTCTTATGCGCATGAACTGGCTTTGTTGGTGGTTTTTGAATCCGGTTTTCAGCATTTTGCGGATAGACCTGAAGCATATAATAATTTGCCAAAAGAGCCTAAAGAATTCCTAAAAAATGTTCCTGTAACTTGGGATGAGACCAAACTTTTGGATGGATATCCCGGAGAGAAAGTTATTATGGCTCGAAAAAAAGGAAATCAAAGGTATTTAGGGGGACTTAATGGTAAGGATGAAAAACAAACATTAAAAATTGATTTTGGTTTTTTAGATAAGGCTGATTATAAATTAAAGCTCATCAAGGATGGAGTAAACGACAAATCATTTGCTGTTGAAGTAATAAAAGTAAAAAGAGGGGATGTTGTAAATGTGGAATGTCTTCCAAGAGGCGGATTTGTAGCTGTTTTGGAAAAATAAATGTAGTAAAATTGAATTTTATGAATGCAAAGAGATTGTGTTATGTCTGTGATTTAGTTGATGATCCAAAACTGATAGAAGAATATAAACGGTATCATGCTAAGGAAAATGCCTGGCCTGAAATTACTAAAAGCATCAGGGATTCCGGAATTATTGATTTGGAAATTTACATATTGGGAAATCGCTTGTTTATGATTATGGAAGTGGATGAAACTTTTACTCCGGAACGTAAACAAATGATGGATGCGGCGAACCCAAAAGTTCAGGAATGGGAAAAATTAATGTGGCAATTTCAGCTGGCACCACCGGGAGCAAAAGAAGGTGAAAAATGGCTGCCGATGGAGCAGATTTATAAATTGCCTTAAATTAATAACTCCTAAATATTTTTATTAAATTTCTCTATTTTAAACCAAACTTTTTTTATGTACATTTTTCAAAAAACCAAACTAAACCAATTAAAAATTGTTTCGTTAATTGCTATCCAGATTTTATTTATTTCCTTTTCTGATGCACAAAACAAAACCAATTCCACTGCGCAAGACCTAAAATTATGGTACGACAAACCATCTGAAAAATGGGTCGAAGCTTTGCCTGTAGGAAATGGTAAAATTGGAGCTATGGTTTTTGGCGGTGTCGAAGAAGAATTGTTACAACTCAACGAAAGTACGTTGTGGAGTGGCGGTCCAGTAAAAACGAATGTTAATCCGGAATCCAGTAGTTTTTTACCTAAAATTAGAGAAGCTTTATTTCAGGACGAAGACTATTCGAAAGCCAATCAGCTTACCAGAAAAATGCAAGGATTGTATTCACAGTCGTACTTGCCTTTGGGCGATATTATCATCAAACAGGATTTCAATAATGCAAAACCTACTGCTTACTATCGTGATTTAGATATTCAGAACGCAATTGCAACCACAAAATTCACCATTAATGGTGTTGAATACATCCGTGAAATTTTTACTTCTGCACCGGATAATGTAATGTTGGTTCGAATTTCGGCCAACCAAAAAGCAGCTCTTAATTTTTCTATTTCTTCGAAAAGCGTATTGAAATATACTACTTCAGCCAAAGATAACAACGAACTTATTGTTAGCGGAAAAGCGCCTGCTAATGTAAATCCTAATTATTATAATCCGAAAGGAAAAGAACCAATTACATACGAAGATCCTACAGGATGCGACGGAATGCGTTATCAATACCGTATTAAAGCAATTAATCAGGACGGAAATGTTTCAGCAACTAATTCGGAAATTAAAATTGAAAATGCCAGCGAAGTGGTACTTTATATCGCTGCAGCAACGAGTTTCAACGGATTTGATAAATGTCCGGATAAAGACGGAAAAGACGAAAATAAAATTGCTTCAGAACGAATTAATAAAGCGATTAAAAAAACTTATGCTCAATTGTTTAGTAAACATACAACTGATTACAAAAAGTATTTTGACAGAGTTTCTTTTGCTATAAAAGATACTGTCAATAATCCGGCTAAAGCAAAATTACCTTCTAACGAAAGATTAAAAGCTTATTCTAATGGCGCCTATGATCCTGAAATAGAAACTTTATATTTCCAGTACGGAAGATATTTGCTTGTTTCTTCTTCCCGTCCTGGCGGACCTCCGGCGAATTTACAAGGAATTTGGAACCAAAAACTTCGTGCACCATGGAGTTCCAATTATACAATTAACATCAACACTCAAATGAATTATTGGCCGGCAGAAGTAACCAATCTTTCTGAAATGCACCAGCCACTTTTAGATTGGATTCAAAATCTGGCTAAAACCGGAAAAGTTACCGCACGTGAATTTTATAATGCCAATGGTTGGGTAGCGCACCATAATTCTGATCTTTGGGCATTGAGTAATCCTGTTGGTGATAAAGGCGATGGAGATCCTGTTTGGGCGAACTGGTGGATGGGCGGAAACTGGCTTTCACAGCATCTTTACGAGCATTACCGTTTTACAGGAGATAAAAAATTCCTAGCCGAAAAAGCTTATCCGGTTATGAAAGAAGCTGCATTATTTTCTTTAGACTGGTTAGTTGAGGACAAAAATGGCTATTTGGTTACTGCACCTTCGACTTCTCCGGAAAATAAATTTAAAGACAAGCAAGGTAAAGAACAATCGGTATCTGTGGCTACTACAATGGATATGTCTATCATCAGAGATTTATTTGATAATTTAATTGAAGCATCTGAAACTTTAGGAACTGATAAAGCTTTCAGAGAACTTTTAATTGCAAAAAGAGCTAAACTGTATCCATTACAAATTGGCAAAAACGGAACATTGATGGAATGGTATAAAGATTTTGAAGAAACAGATATTCATCATCGTCATGCCTCTCATCTGTTTGGTTTGCATCCGGGAAGAGAAATAACGCCTTTAACAACAAACTTTTTTAACGCTGCTAAAAAATCGCTTGAAGTTCGCGGAGACGAAGGAACTGGCTGGAGTAAAGGATGGAAAATTAACTGGTGGGCTCGTTTGCAGGACGGTGATCACGCTTATAACCTGATAAGACAACTTTTAAATTATGTTGATGCGTCAAGCGGCAATTCACGTGCGGGAGGTACATATCCTAATTTTTTTGATGCACATCCTCCATTTCAAATTGACGGAAATTTTGCAGGAACTGCTGGTATGGCTGAGATGCTTTTGCAAAGTCAATCTAATTTCATTCAATTATTGCCTGCCTTACCTAAAGCCTGGAGCGAAGGTCATATTAAAGGACTTGTTGCCAGAGGTGGATTTGAAATAGATATGAATTGGAACAAACAACAACTGAATGACGCATCTGTAAAATCATTAAATGGAGCTGAATGCATTATCAGAACTAACGTTCCGGTGAAAATAAAAAATTCAAATATCGTTTCGCAAAAAGCAGATAACGGATATCAAATTTCGTTCAAAACAACTAAAGGCAAAACCTATCAAATAGAAAAATTATAACGAGTTATTAATGTAATTTTCTGTGGATTAACACTTTATTTATAAAAAACCTATTGCTACTTTGTATAGTACAATAGGTTTTTTAATTCTAAAAAGAATAATTTTATCAAAAATAATATGCCAGTGTAGCTGCGGTAAATAGAATATCTTTTCCTGCACTTACCTCTTTTAAATAACTTCCTGCGTTGAACCAGGTTGCTTCAATCTTTAGTGCAAACCATTTTTGAATATCATAATCTATCGATGCTCCTAATTGTGAACCAATATATCTTTGCGTAGAATTTGCAGAAGAATAAATCAAAGTAGTATTTGGCTGATAAATCCCATCACTTTTACTAAAACGCCAAAAGAAATCATAATCTGCGGCAAAGCTCATTTTGTCATTGATTTTTAATTCAATTGAAGGATGAATATCATATAAATTTGATGGTCCTAAAATAGCCGCCAAACCAAAATAAGCACCACGTGGAAATAACGGATTAAAGGTTTGTAATTTATTATCATCAGTAGCTTTATCTCCTGAAATCAATTCGGTTTTTAATCCCAATTTTGGTTTGAATTTCAATTGGTTAAACTGATAATTGGTGTATAAAGAAGCTGTCCATGCTTGAATGGATTGATTTTCTATTGATCCGAATTGGAAAACCGTTTCAAAATCATAATTCCAGTTTTTGTTCTTACTCCAAATTCGGGTTCCAATAGAATGTCTTTTTTCTTCTCCCGAAATGCTGTTGAATGAAGCCGTCTTTTTATCTAATCCTAAGTAATATAAATCCACATTTTGAATCAATGGAACTTTGTTAATTACATTGTAAATACCATAAAACTTAGTGTTTGGATTCAATCTGTCGTTGAAATTTCCGAAATTGTTTTTTACAAACTGGCTGTAAAACAAATCCGTTTTTAGGTTTTTATATTTCCAAATCATTTTAACGGCATCAAATGCTTGTCGGCTGTTTGGGCCTTCGCGAACCGCAATAAGACGCTGTGAACCATACATGAATTCTTGTCTTCCTAGTCTGAAAGTAACATCACTTTCGTTTAATTGGAAATTTAAATCCATAAAAAGCTGGTGAATATCCAGTTCGTTTTTATCAACCGGACTCGGATCAATTCGGCTAATTGCGGTGCTGCTTTGAATTTGTGCAAACAGTCGAAAGCTTTTTTTATATTTTGTATCCAAATGAAAAAGAGCTCTGTTTAATAAAAATCCATCTGAATCATTTGCTGTATCGCCCCAATTCTCATTATTAAAATATTGATATTGTGAACGTAATTCTCCTCCTAAAGAAAGACTTAAATTTTCGTCTTTTGTCAATGGAATATATTTTATTCTGTCTAAAAATGTACTGTTAGAATCATTTTCAATTTTAGAATAATCTTCGTCGTAGCGTAGTGATTTAAAATCCAGACGGTTTTGTGCTAATCCAAATTGAATTGTAACTAGAAACAGGAGAATTAGTTTTTTCATGATTTTTTTTGTCAAATGAAAGTGTTATCCAATTTGATGATGAATTGAATTATTAAGATTAGTTTTTTTGGTATCCGCCAAAGAAATTTATTGGAGACCATTCCGGGATTGCTTTTGGAAGCGGATTTATTAATTCTTTAAAAATACTGTCGGCATAAACAATTTGTCCGTTTACAACTGTCAAATCAGAAGTTATATCTAGTATTTTTTCATCGGCTGTACTAAAATAATCATCCGATAAGATAGCAAAATCTGCCAGATAATTTTCTTTTAAAATTCCTCTGTCGGCATCTAATTTTACCAATTTTGCACTTCCCTGAGTGTATAATTTTAATGCAGATGTTCGGTCTAAAATATTTCTCTCGCCCTGATGTTTTGTTCCTCCAACGGTTTTGCCGGTTGATAACCAATATAAGCCAATCCACGGATTGTAGGAACTAACACGGGTTGCATCTGAACCCATTCCCACAGGGATTCCCATTTCGATCATATCTTTTACCGGAGGCGTATTTTCAGCAGCTTTTTTACCGTATCTTTTAATAAATTCTTCACCCTGAAAAGCCATTCGGTGTTGAATTGCAATTCCGCCACCTAAGTTTTTTACTCTTTTTAAATTTTCAACTGTAATAGTTTCAGCGTGATCAAAAAACCATGTTAAACCGTTTAAAGGAGTTTCTTTATTTACTTCTTCAATTACATTTAAAAATCGTGTAATGGTTTCGTTGTAAGTAGCATGAATTCTAAATGGCCATTTGTTTTGAACCAGTTTACTTAAAACATCTTTCATTTGTCCTTCCATTGCAGGAGATAATTCAGGTCTTGGTTTTTCGAAATTTTCAAAATCTGCAGCAGATGCAACAAGACTTTCTCCGCCACCCTGAACATGATATTCCAAATGATCTCTGTGATCATCGTCGTGGCTGCCAATTTCTACTTCACTAATCCATTTGGTAAAATCATTCAATTCCTGCCCCGGTTTTTGCGGATAAAGGTAAAATGGTAAGCGAACCGTAAGTTTGTTTTGAGAAGCTAATTTTCCGGTAATTCCGTAATCATCCGGATAATTTTGAAATCCGCCGCCAGCGTCCATAACTGCAGTAACTCCAAAGCGATTATTTTCCGTTAAAAATTGTTGAGTCGAATTGATTTTTTCTTCAGCAGATAATTCCGGAAGTTTAGCAATATTCGAATATAAAATATAAGCATTAGGCTCTGCAACCAATAATCCGGTTGGATTTCCCTGTATGTCTTTTTCAATAAGACCGCCATTAGGATTTGGGGTGTTTCCGTCAATTTTTAATTTGGCTAATCCTGCTTTGTTTAAATAAGCATGACCGTATAAATGAAGGATAAATGCCGGAACATTTCCAGTTGCTTCATTGATTTCTGCTAATGTTGGTAATCTTTTTTCTTCAAATTGGTACGCATTCCATCCGCCAATTACGCGTACCCATTGTCCATCCGGCGTTCTTTGAGCCTGTTCTTTTAACATTTGCAAAGCACGTTTTAGTGAACGAACACCGTCCCAACGCAATTCAGTGTTAAAAAATCTTCCGCCGCGAATTACATGCGAATGACTGTCAAATAATCCGGGAATAATAGTTTTTCCTTTAGCGTCAACTACTTTTGTTTGAGATGATTTTAATTTTAAAATGGCATCATTTTTACCCAGTTTTAAAATTTTACCATCGCTTACAGCCAGAGCCTGTACTATAGAATTTTGATTGTCAAGAGTATGAATTTTAGCATTAAAAACAATTAGTGAGGGAGTCGTATTTTTTTGTGCAAATATCAGACTACTCATTGTGCTAAGCAGTAAAGTTGTGATTTTAGTTATTGTTTTCATATTTAGCTAGTTGGATTTTGGCGGACATTGAAGTCCGCCTTTAGTTTTTATTTAGTGTTTTAACATTTCTCTTGCGTATTGGATTCCAATACCATAAGCTCCACCGTATTTTACAGCTAAATCATTCACCGCTTTGTAAGTTTCTTTACGAGACCAGTCTCTTTGTAATTCTAATAGATATTGTAAAGATGTAATAGGTTTTGCGCCTACCTGCACCATTCTTGTAATTGCCTGATTGTGCGCTTCTGTAGAAATATCGCCACTTGCATCTGTGATTACATACACTTCATATCCTTCGCTTATTGCAGATAATGTTGGTCCTACAATACAAACACTTGTCCATAAACCTGCAAAAACAATCTTCTTTTTACCTTTTTCGGTAATTGCTTTGTGAGCGTTTACGTCTTCCCAGGTATTCATTGTTGTTCTGTCAACATATTTTGTTCTGTCTGGATAGGCTTCTAAAATTTCCGGAAAAACAGGACCGCTAAAAGAGTGTTCAGCAACGGTTGTTACCACAGTAGGTACATTGAAAATTTTTGATGCACCGGCAACTAAGCCTGTATTGTTTCTTAAATCGATAGCATCGATACTTTTTGTAGCAAATGCCATTTGACCTTCATGATCTATTAACACTAAAGTATGGTTTGTAGGGTTTAATAAGTTTGGACTTGGTTTTTGAGCAAATGCTGATAAAGACGTTACAGCTAAAACTAGGGATAAGATTATTTTTTTCATGTTGTTAAAATTTAAAATTGTTGTTAATTATTATTTGTTTATAAATTGAGTTTGAGAAGCTAGCTTTTCCCGTACACACTTTCATTTTTGTTGCTTGTTCTGTTTTGTTTTATTCCAGAACAAGAATGTTCTATTCTTATTGAAAATTCTGTTTTTCATCATTCTTATTTTCAAAATCCAAAATTAGTTGATGAGTTGTTGTTTGAAACTTAATCTAGATTATGAAATAAAAATCCGTTTAATTTTTTGTTAATCTATTTTTTGTTTTTCATCATTCACATTTTCAAAATCCAAAATTAGTTGGTTGCTTGTTGATTAAAACTTAACCTAGATTATGAAATGAATTCTGCTTAGAATTGATGTTTTTTCCAATTGTCAAAATATTGTTTTTATCATTCCTAATTTCTAAATCCAAAATTAGTTGGTTAGCATTTGTTTTAAACTTAATCTAGATTATGAAATGAAAATTGGGTTAGTTAGTTGAGATTTTTCAATTGAAAGTTCAAGGTTTTCTTAGATGAATGCGATAAGAAACTTTATAATCTAAAATTTTAGACTTATCCATTTTCTGCTATCTTTGCCTTATGCAGTTTTCAGAAATTTTAGGGCAGGAACATATCAAGAACCATCTCACCAGAACGGCTGATTTGGCTAGAATTCCACACGCGCAGCTTTTTGTTGGTCCCGAAGGAAGCGGAACTCTTGCAATGGCAATTGCTTATGCACAATATATTTTGTGTAATAATTCCGGAGGCGAAAATAATGGTGAAAATCAAGCCTGTAACATAAAATTCCAAAAGCTGTCTCATCCCGATTTGCATTTTGCTTATCCTACCGTTACCACCGATGAGGTAAAGAAAAACCCTAAAAGTATCGATTTTATTGCCGACTGGCGGGAGTTTGTTCTTCAAAATCCTTATGGAGGCTTGTTTGACTGGTATGCAGTTTTAGGTGTTCAAAACAAGCAGGGCGAGATTAGAGTTGATGATGCTCAGGAAATCCTGAAATCATTGTCGTTAAAAGCTTATGAAGGCGGTTATAAAATCATGATTGTTTGGATGGCGGATAAAATGAATATTGCCGCTTCCAATAAATTATTGAAACTACTCGAAGAACCACCTGAAAAAACCATATTTATCTTGATTTCTGAAAATGAAGAAGATATTATCCAGACCATTCGTTCACGATGTCAGGTATTGCATTTTAACGGACTGAGTGAAGCTGTTATTGCTGAAGCTTTAGTTTCCCGTGAAGAAGTTGATCCTAAGTTGGCTGCAAAATTAGCGCATCAGGCACAGGGGAATTTTAATGCAGCTTTGCATTTGTTACATGATAATGACGAAGAACATCCTTTTGAACAATGGTTTGTAACTTGGGTTCGTGCTGCTTTCAAGGCTAAAAAAGATGCAGCTGCCATTCAGGATTTGATTCTTTGGAGCGAAAAAATTGCGGCTTTGGGAAGAGAAGCCCAAAAGAAGTTTTTGCAGTTTTGTATGGAAATGTTCCGTCAGGCATTGATGCTTAATTATGAAGTGCCAAGCTTGGTTTATTTCGAACCAAAAGTCGATAAGTTCAAGTTAGAGAATTTTGCACCATTTGTAAACGGAAATAATATTCAGGATATCTTCAACGAACTTTCCGAGGCTATGTATCATATTGAACGCAATGGAAATGCAAAAATTATTTTAACCGATTTGTCAATCAAATTGACACGTTTAATTCACAAAAAATAAAATTATGAATAATTCGGCTTCGCTATTATTGCTTGTTTTTTTCGGAATAACTTTTTTGCAATCCAGTTATGAAAAATTGTTTTATTGGGAAGACAATATTAATTGGTTAAAAGAGCATTTTGCAAAAACTAAATTGAAGAATCATGTGAAATTAGCTTTAATCAATTTGGTTATAATGGAGCTGATTTCAACTGTTTTGTGTTTTGTGGGTTGTATTCAATTATTGGTAAACAACGGCCGACTTTTTGGTTATTACGGCGCCCTATTTTCGGCAATTACTTTGTTGATGATGCTTTTTGGTCAGCGATTAGCCAAAGATTATGACGGCGCCAGAACCATTGTTATTTACTTTATTCCGGCAGTGATGGCGGTGTATTGGTTGAGTTAGGTAATAACAATAACAATTTTAAAATAATAAATCTATAAACAGATGACTCCTAAACATCCTTCAGAATCTTTAACTGTTTTGACAGATTTGGTTTTGCCAAGTGAAACCAATCATATTAATAATCTTTTTGGAGGTGAATTATTAGCTCGAATGGATCGTGCTGCCAGTATAGCCGGACAAAGACATTCCAGATGTATTACTGTAACGGCATCGGTAAATCATGTGGCTTTTGCAAAACCAATATCCTTAGGAAGTGTGGTAACTATTGAGGCAAAAGTTTCCCGTGCTTTTAGAAGTTCGATGGAAGTCTATATCGATGTTTGGGTAGAAGACAGGATTTCAGGAATTAAAACAAAGGCTAATGAAGCTATTTACACTTTTGTTGCGGTTGATGAAAACGGAAAACCTGTTGAAGTAGCTCCGATAATTCCGGAAACGGAGTTGGAAAAAAAACGTTATGATGCCGCTTTAAGACGTAAACAGCTGAGTTTGGTATTAGCAGGAAAAATGAAACCTGAAGAAGCAACGGAGTTGAAAGCCTTGTTTGTCTAGGCTTTATTTTTTGATTGTAAAATCTTTTAAACGAAAAATTTTGCATCAAAAAAAGAAGTATTTTTACGAGCACAAAAAATAAAATCGAATAGGAATTAGAAGCTTTTGATAGGCTTTTGTATTTCAAATTAGTGGTAAAAGAAAATAATTTAACGATAGAAAAGCGAAATAGAAGATGAGTACAGAGAAAGAAGCCAAATTAAAAGCGTTACAGCTTACCCTTGATAAACTGGATAAAACCTACGGAAAAGGGACCGTTATGAAAATGGGTGACAAAGCCATTGAAGAAGTTGAGGTAATTTCTTCGGGATCTTTAGGTGTAGATTTGGCACTTGGTGTTGGTGGATATCCAAAAGGAAGAATTATCGAGATTTATGGTCCTGAATCTTCAGGAAAAACAACTTTAACGCTTCATGCTATTGCCGAAGCGCAAAAAGCAGGTGGAATTGCAGCTTTTATTGATGCGGAACACGCCTTTGATAGAAATTATGCTGAGAAATTAAATGTAGATATTGAAAATTTAATTATTTCACAACCTGACAATGGAGAGCAGGCTTTAGAAATTGCTGAGAATTTGATTCGTTCCGGAGCAATTGATATTGTGGTAATTGACTCTGTAGCCGCTTTAACTCCAAAAAGTGAGATTGAAGGTGAAATGGGAGATTCTAAAATGGGACTTCATGCTCGTTTGATGTCTCAGGCATTGAGAAAATTAACAGCAACAATTAGTAAAACTAATTGTACTGTTTTCTTCATCAACCAGTTGAGAGAGAAAATTGGAGTAATGTTTGGAAATCCTGAAACAACTACAGGAGGTAATGCTTTGAAGTTTTATGCTTCGGTGCGTTTAGATATTCGTCGTTCATCTCAAATTAAAGATGGAGAGAATGTTTTGGGTAACAGAACCAAAGTTAAAATTGTAAAAAACAAAGTAGCGCCACCATTTAAAGTAGCCGAATTTGATATTATGTACGGTGAAGGAGTTTCTAAAACAGGTGAAATTCTGGATTTAGCCGTAGAATTCGAAATCGTTAAAAAATCAGGTTCTTGGTTTAGCTATGGAGAAACAAAGTTAGGTCAGGGTCGTGATGCAGTTAAGAATTTAATTAAAGACAATCCTGAATTAGCAGAGGAACTGGAAGAAAAAATCAAAGCCAGAATCAAAGAATTAGCTGATAATTAATTGATTTTGTTTCTTAGAAATATAAAAATGCCCGGCAGTAATGTTGGGCATTTTTGATTTAATAATTGAATGAATTAAATATTTTCTAAAAAAAAGAGGTTTTTTACAAGCAACTATTTTACTCCTATGCGGTCTAATCTAAGAACCATGATTAGAGTTTAATTAAAACCCCAGAAAATGAAAAAAATTGCTTTGCTTTTAGTATTGATGACTACATTTTTAAGTTGTAGTATAGACGAAGGAGATAAATATAATTATTATATTTTGCCTGTTGAAAGTTACATTATGCCTTCGACTTTTAAAGTAGGAGAGATTCATAAAATTGAGTTGAAGTATCAAATGCCTACTGTTTGTTATAATTACGGAGGAATTTACTATGATTATGGCACTGATCCTGAATCAACAACAAGAACTATAGGTATTTATGCAAATACTAAAGTTGGTGAAAGCTGTACAGAAGTATTACCACCATTATCAGATGTTTCTTTTAATTTTGTTCCAAAAAAAGCAGGGACTTATACCTTTAAATTTTACATCGAAGATGACGAGGAAGGTAAGCCCGTTTTTGAAGATGTCCAAGTTGTTGTAGCGGAATAATCGGACAGCCAGTTTAAAACAAAAAAAGTAATCTAATTTTTTGTATAAAAAAAATACTTTTTTAAAGCAACTATTTTCTTCTTATGCGGTCTAATCTAGGAACCATGATTAGAGTTTAATTAATAAAACCCCAGAAAATGAAAAAAATTGCTTTGCTTTTAGTGTTAATGACTACATTTTTAAGTTGTAGTGTTGGAGATACGGATACTTATACACCACATTTTTTAGCTGTAGAAACCTATACTATTCCTGAAAATCTAGTTGTTAATCAATCGTATACCATAAGTTTAACGTATCAAAAACCTACTGCTTGCTATAACTTTAGAGATGTGTATATTGGAGGTGGTACTGATGGATTGACAAACACAATTGCGATTTATACAGATACAAAAGATGGGGAGAATTGTACTGGTTCTATTCCTTCACCAAGCACTGTTTCTATAGTTTTTACCCCAACAAAAGTTGGAACCTATACTTTTAAATTTTATAAAGGAGCAGATGAAGATGATGAAGATGATGACGGTAATACAACGGAAGATTTATATGAAGATGTGCAGGTTGTTGTAGCTGCGGCAAGCTAAGCTATTATATGATAATCAAAAAAATCACCTCCTTAAAAGGTGATTTTTTTGATTTAAACTATTTGAGTTTCTTTAGCAGTTTCAAATTTCAGCAATTGATTGTAAATTGTAGCTCTTATTTCATCTTTCAATTCCTTTCTATCTGCATTTGTCATATTTAAGGTTTCTACCTGTTTATGGATTTTTACCCGCATGATTCCAGGATTTCCTGCAAAAAAAGTATAGGGAAAACGTTCTTTATTGTCTCCAAAACTGATAGGTAAAATTGGGATTTGGTGTTGAATGGCCAATTTGAATGCGCCATCTTTAAAATGGTCTAAAATTATAGATTCATCATCAGGGACGCCACCTTCAGGGAAGATACATACACTTAATCCGCGTTCAATTCGTTTGTGAGCCTTTGTGAAAACGGCCATACGGCTTTGCGAATCACTTCTGTCAACCAAAATACAGGTTCTTTTGTAGAAAAAACCAAAAAGAGGAATTCTGGCAAGTTCCTGTTTGCCTACAAAAACAAAAGGATTTTTAATGATAGCAAGCATCAGCATGATGTCGGTCATCGAAGTGTGATTAGCAACAATCATATAACTTTTGTGAGGGTCAATTTCCTGTTCGCGTTCTACTTTATAATAGAATCCCATTCCGAAGAGGATAAATTTTGCCCAAATTCGAGCAATTTTAAAAAAATAAGGATAACCTTTTTCCGATATAATCGTCAGTATTAATATTGGAAAAAAAAGTAAAATAGGAACAGCCATTAGGATATAAAACCAGATGCGCCATAAAATCCAAAAAAATATTTTGATGCTTTTCATGTTTTCAAATTTACTTTTTTAACCGCAAAGAAAGCAAAGTTTTTCGCAAAGTATAAATGTAAAGCACCTATTTTTAATTAAAGATAATTAATTTTTTAGGTTTAATACATAAAGTAAAAAAGTGATTATGACAGAAAATGAAATTTCAAAAAAAGTTATTGGTTTAGCAATTGAAGTTCATAAAGCACTTGGACCAGGTTTGCTTGAGAATACTTATAAGGAATGTTTGTTTTATAAAATAAATAAAGCTGGGCTTTTTGTTGAAAAAGAGAAATCAATGCCGGTAATTTTTGAAGAGGTAAAGATAGATTGTGGATATCGTGTTGATTTGTTTGTTGAAAATAAACTAATTGTGGAACTAAAAAGTGTGGAGTCTTTGACTGTGATTCATTTAGCACAAACTTTAACTTATTTAAGACTGGGGAATTATAAATTAGGATTGCTTATAAATTTTAACGAAGTGCTTCTTAAAAATGGAATCAGACGAGTTGTAAATAATTTGTAAAACTTTAAACTTTGCGAAAATCTTTGCTTTCTTTGCGTTAAAATAAAATAACATTTCGAACTTAGCGAAAACTTTGCAACCTTTGCGGTTTAAAATTTCAGCTAGAGAAAAATATATAATGGCAAAAATACTTACGGGAGTTCAAAGTACAGGAACTCCGCATTTAGGGAACTTACTTGGAGCAATCATTCCGGCAATTCAATTATCAAATAATTCTGAAAACGAATCCTTTCTTTTCATTGCCGATTTGCATTCGGTGACACAAATTAAAAACGGAGAAGTTTTAAGAAATAATACCTACAGTGTAGCGGCGGCTTGGCTGGCTTTTGGATTGGATGTCAATAAAGTGGTTTTTTACCGTCAGTCTGATGTGCCACAAACAGCAGAGTTGTCCTGGTATTTGAGCTGTTTTTTCCCTTACCAAAGATTGACTTTGGCGCATTCGTTCAAAGATAAAGCCGATCGATTAGATGATGTCAATGCAGGATTGTTTTCGTATCCCATGCTGATGGCGGCTGATATTTTATTGTATGATGCCGAGTTTGTTCCTGTAGGGAAAGATCAATTGCAGCATTTGGAAATGACTCGTGATGTGGCTTCGCGTTTCAATCATCAAATGGGAGAAACATTTGTTTTACCTGAAGCTAAAATTCAGGATGACAGCATGCTGATTCCGGGTACGAATGGAGGGAAAATGAGTAAATCGGCTAATAATATCATTAATATTTTCCTTGAAGATAAAGCATTACGCAAACAGGTAATGAGCATTGAAACGGACAGTACACCACTGGAAGCGCCAAAAAATCCGGATACTTGTAATGCCTTTGCTATTTATTCGTTGTTGGCCAATGAAGAGCAAATTGCAAGCATGAGAGCCAATTATTTAGCTGGAAATTATGGGTATGGTCATGCGAAACAGGCTTTGTTTGAGTTAATCTGTGAAAAATTCAAAACCGAAAGAGAAAAATACCATTACTACATTAATAATCTTCAGGAAGTGGATGCCTTGTTGAAAATAGGCGCTGAGAAAGCTTCGGCTGTGGCCAATGGAGTATTAGGAAGAGTAAGAGCCAAATTAGGTTTCGAACCTAGGTAGTTTATTTTTGAAAAATAATTTACCGCAGATTCGCAGATTATAATTATAAAATCTGCGAATTTGCGGTTTTTTTTGTTAATTTCGAAAGTTATAATCTAAATAAAACAGTTTGGGAAATTTGCGGACTAATATGGAAAAGCTTTTTACAAAATATATGTTTTTAGTTGTCCTAATGATTTATGGGATGGGTTATGTCTTTGGAGACGAATCTATCGGCATGAACAAAACGGTTGGTTGGGCTTATGATATTTCTAATCAAATGTTTTATTGTGCTTTACTTTATGGGTTTTCTATATTATTATTTTTTGTTGGATACTTGTTGCTTGCCATTTTAGGTAGAAAAACAAATTATCATTTTTCAATTGTTCATTTTGTCTTGATTATTGGAGCTTTTATTTTGCTTAATTTTAGTTTTTTTATTTTTAGTACCATAATAGGTCTGTTGTCCATTGCTGTTTTTATGAAGAATATTTTTAGTTCCTATAAATAATTAAAATCTGCGGTTTAATTTTAAATCGCCTCAAACAATTTCCCTGGCAGTGGTCTAATTACGCCTTTGAGTTCCATATTCAATAAAATACTTGAAACTCTATAAATAGGAAACTCACATTCCAGTGCAATAATATCCATTAATTCTTTCCCTGTTTTTAAGAGGTAATCATAAATTTTTTGTTCGTCATTGTCGAGGGAAACGAATAATTGTTTTTGAACTGCTTTAGGTTCTTCTTTAATATCCCAATTGAGCATATAAATCAAATCGGCGGCACTGGTGAGTACGTTTGCTTTTTGGGTTTTGATAAGGTTGTTACAGCCTGTGCTGTATTTATCTGTAGTCCTGCCGGGAACCGCAAATACATCCCGGTTGTAATCGTTGGCCATATTAGCGGTAATTAACGAACCGCCTCTTTCCGCCGATTCGATAACTATGGTAGCTTCCGCCATTCCGGCTACAATACGGTTTCTTTTAACAAAATTTTCTTTGTCCGGATTAGATGAGCTCCAAAATTCGGTCATAAAACCTCCATTTTGTTCCATTTTGGCCATGTATTTCTTGTGGTTTTTAGGGTAAATTTGGTTCAAACCATGTGCTAAAACACCGATGGTTTGTAAATTGTGTTCCATAGCATGCTGATGTGCTACAATATCAACTCCATAAGCAAAACCACTGACAATAACAGGATCTAGCGGAGCTAAGTCTTCAATTAATTTTTTGCAAAACTCCGTTCCGTAAGAAGTAATTTGGCGAGTGCCCACAATGCTGATGATTTTTCGGTTTTTTAAATCGATATTACCAGCGGTGAATAGGAGTACAGGTGCGTCAACACAATGTTTGAGTTTGTCGGGATAATTTTCGTTCTGAAAATAAGAAACGTTTATGCTGTTGTTTTGAATAAATTCTAATTCTTTATTGGCTTTATCAAAAACACTTTCGTCTTTTAAATTTTTAAGTAGCATGCTGCCTACACCATCAATAGCAGCTAATTTTTGGGATTTTGTTTTGAAAACTGCTTCTGCCGAACCACAGTGATTCATTAATTTTTTGGCCATAATATCGCCTACACCTTCTACTTTTAGTAAGGCTAGTGTGTAAAATAATTCGGATGCTTCCATGCTAAATATTTGAAATTGAAATGTATAAATTTTCTTCTGAATTGTTAATAAAAATTGTGAATAAAATTTTGATAACTATATTGGATGTATAACTTTGTATGTATGAATATAGAACACTACATAAGCCAACTGTTATATCGTTATCAATGCGTTACCATTCCGGGATTCGGTGCTTTTTTGACTGAAATCCAATCGGCGCAATGGGTGGAGAGCGCTAATTCTTTTTATCCTCCTAAGAAATTGATTTCCTTCAATACCAACATTAAAAATAATGATGGTTTGTTGGCTAATCATATTGCAAGAGCTGAAAAAACTTCATACGAGTATGCTATCAGTGCGATTCAATATGAAGTTTTACAATGGAAAAAAGAATTGGAACAAAACCGAACATTAATGGTAAAGAATGTAGGTGTTTTTGTTTTGAGTGCTGCTGATAATTTAATTTTTAGACCATCTGAACAAAAGAATTATTTAACGGCTTCTTTTGGATTGTCTTCTTTTATTGCTCCTGCAATGAAACGCGAAGCATCTGAGGAAATTCCAACTCTGGTTCAAGAAAGAGAAGTTATAGCCTTAGTTCCTGAAGAAAGAAGTGGACGTTCGTATTTAAAATATGCGGCAATTTTTATTTTAGGTTTAGCAGGTACAGCAGCTTTTTCTGTTTGGAATAATCAAATTGAAGCCCAAACTGTTTTAGTTGAAAAAGCAGTTCAAAAGAAAGTGGAGTCTAAAATTCAAGAGGCTACTTTTTTTATCAAAAGCCCGATGGCTCCGGTTACACTTTCTGTAAAAGCGAATAAAGGAGAAGAGGAGGTGATTAAATTGCCTTACCATGTGGTGGCGGGAGCTTTTAGAGATGAAAGCAATGCAAATCAGGTTGTGAAAAAGTTAATCAAAATGGGCTATAATGCCAGAAGATTAGAAGTAAATGAACATGGTTTGTATCCTGTACTTTACGGAAGTTTTGCAACATATGCCGAAGCTCAGAAATTAAAAAATGAAGTTCGGGAATCAGAAAACCCAGAAGCCTGGTTGCTGGTTCAATCACTATAATTAAAAAGCCTTTCTGTGTTAAGAAAGGCTTTTTTTATGATGTTTATTTGTTCAATAAAGAATCTAACTGAGTAGCTAAATTTGGATTTGAAGGCCTGTCGGCGTCATTGCTAACAAAATTTCCTTGAGGATCAATTAACATAAAGCGTGGAATTCCGTTGATACCGTATGTGGTAATAAATTCAGAATTCCAGTTTTTGTCGGCAATTAATTGTATACCGCCAAGTTGTTTTTCTGTAACCATATTTTTCCATTTTTCATGGTCTTTTTCAACATCAACAGAGATGCTTACAAATTCGATGTTTTTTCCATGGTATTTTTCTTCAATTTTTTGCAAAAATGGAATTTCATATTTACAAGGACCACACCAAGTAGCCCAAATGTCTATATACACATATTTACCTCTTAAATCACTTAATTTAGTTTTTCCGCCTTTGTGATTTTCATATTCAAAATCTAAAGCTGGTTTACCAATTAATGCTGTGGATTTTTGTTTTTCAACATAAACTTTTTTAACTCTGTTTATTGTGCTTTCAACACTTTTAGAAATGTTTTCTTTGAATGCGGGATCAAGTTTGGCAGCAGCTATTGTTTTGTTTTCCAGTTCGCTTTTGGCTGTAACGGCCTTGTCAAATTCAAGTTGGTCTTTCGTGAAAATGTCCGACATGAATTTGTTAGTTCGAAGCATAAGTTGGCTTAGGTAGTTGTTTTCATTAGCTCCCTTTCCTTTGTAACTCAATTTTTCGTTAAAATTATTTTCATCTGTATTCAAATCAATGTCTTTGCCTGGCATCAAATAGATGGTAGTCATGTTTTTTCCATACGTTAATCTGTGAAATCCAGATTTAATACTAAGTTCATCTTGAAATTGTCCTTTTGTGTTTACGGCAATTTTTTTAGAATATTGAGGTCCCTCGATAACCAAAGTATCAATGGTTCTGTTGGCAATTGAAGCAGTAAATTTAGTTTTTTCAATTGCTGTTTGTGCAAATGAACAAACTCCGGTAAGCAACAAAAGGAAAGTTAGTTTTTTCATTTTTTTTAATGGTTTTTGAGTTTTGTTGTTCAAATGTATAAAATAGCGCTTTGATTTAATTAAATATTAAGGATTTATTAACGATGCGCTTTGGCTGATGCTGTGTTGGAAGCTTATAAATTGATAACTTTGGAAAGTTTTCAGGACAATTATTTTCTTTTTTTGTGCTGCTGAAGTTGGTATTTCCTAGGACTAATACCATTTCGTTGTGAAAATGTTGATGTGAAGTGTTGTAATGACGAGAATCCGCATATAAATGCAATTTCGGCCATGCTACTATTTTTGTTATTTTGAATTAATTCAATAGCTTTTTCCAATTTCAGACTTATGATAAAGCTGTTGGGTGGGAAACCGGTCAATTTTTTGACTTCATAAGTAAATTTGGTTTTTCCCATGTTGAATGCTAAAGCCAAATCTTCTATATGCCATTTTCGAGTTAAATCGCTTTTGAGTAATTGAGTTAGTTTTTCAATAAAGCTACCGTCTTCCTGATTCTTTTGAATTTTATTCGAAAGTTGGCGATGTAAATCGATGAACAGATTTTCCAGAATATTTTGAACTTTAATTTCAAAACCTTCTTCCTGATAGGCTAATTCATTTCTTAACTCATCAAAATATTTCTTAAAGTTTTTGGCTTTTTCGAGTACCGAATTGTTAGCATCACCAATCATTTTACCAAGATTTTCTTGGAAATTTTTAGATAATTTACTCCAATTGCCAAATTTTAAAGCCGTTTCTTTTGAAAAATCTTCCGGTTTTATGATCAACCAATTGATTTGGCCAATATCCATAATTCCTGAAAGACTACCGTTTTCATGCCAGGGCGCGGTAACAGATAAATTTTCGGGTAGCAATTCTATTTCTTTGCCTTCAATAACCCAGTCGTATTTTCCGCTATTGACATAGTGAATTTCGATTCCGTCATTCAAATGAGGTCGCATGGTGTCGTCAATGCGGACTTTTGAGAATTTCATACTACCAAACTGACTGATGAAAGGCAATTTTTTTAATGGTCCAGGATTGTTTTCGTGCCACCAAACGCCATAATTACCGTGTTCGTCTTTTTCGCGTAGCGTTTTCGGTAATAAAAAAGAATTCATAAATTAATTTGTATTAAATTGGTATAAAGATAATTATTAAATTTATTTATTAGAAAAGTATCTGTTTTTATAAAATCGACCGTTGTTTAAAATTATGATTTTTTTTATATTAAAATAATTAACTTGCCCAACCCAATTTATTTATTATCAAGCATATTAGAGTCGAAAGACTTTTTTTTAAAATTAAAAATGAAAACGTTTACATTTTGTTCGTTTTTATAGTGAGTATGGTATTAAAATTGATGAGAATCAGATTTCAATTATAATTTAAAATATTTTTTATGTTTTTAAAAAACCGACTTGGCCTATTGACTTTTTTAGTGGTGTTTTTTACTGTGTTTTCGATGCAGGCTGCTGATATTTGGGTAGCCACAAACGGAAAAGATACTAACGAAGGAACAAAAGAAAGTCCGTTAGCAACCGTACATATGGCATTGAGAAAAGCCAGAGAACTGCGTCGATTGAAAGATGCTTCGGTAAAAGGAGGAATTCATATTATAATCAAAGACGGGACCTATTATTTTGACGAACCTTTGTTTGTAAGACCTGAAGATTCAGGAACTGCTGATAGCCCTACAACTATTGAAGCTGATGTGAATGCAAAACCTATTTTTAATGGAGGTATTCAAATTAAAAACTGGAAAAAAACAACTACGACAATCAATGGGCTAAAAGCTGGAGCTGTTTGGGTAGCTGATGCACCGCAAATAGGTGGGGAAGTAATTAATTACCGCCAACTTTGGATAAACGATGTAAAAGCTGTAAGAGCTAAAAGTACTGCTGGAGACAAAATGGATCGTATTTTATCCTGGGACAAAGAAACAGAGACTTGTTGGATTCCTTTTAAAGATAAATCTATAAAATTTGAGCCGGGAATGGAAATGTTCATCGTGCAATGGTGGGCTATTGCTAATTTGCGTATCAAGAATATTGAGGTTAAAAAAGACAGCGCCCGACTTTCATTTGAAAAACCGGAAAGCCGTATTCAGAGCGAGCATCCGTGGCCGGCGCCTTGGATTTCAAAAAATAACGGTAACTCGGCATTCTTCCTAAATAACGGAATGTCAATGTTGAATGAAGCTGGAGAATGGTTTTTGGATAGAAAAAATCGAAAAATCTATTATATCCCAAGAGCAGGAGAAAATATGGCTTCCGCCAAAGTAACTGCGCCTGTTTTAGAAAATTTAGTGGATGTAAAAGGTACAATTGATTCGCCGGTAAGTTATTTTAAGTTTAAAGGAATTTCGTTTCAATATAGTAATTGGTTGCGTCCGTCGCAACAAGGTCACGTGCCTTTACAAGCGGGAATGTATTTGCTGGATGCTTATAAGTTAAAAGTTCCAGGAACACCTAATCAGGCTAACTTAGAAAATCAGGCTTGGGTGGGAAGACCACGTGCTGCTGTAGAAGTGAATTATGCCAATAATACTACGTTTGAAGGATGTCGTTTTGAGCATTTGTCTTCTACTGGATTGGATTTCAATAAAGGAACCAATCACAATCGCATTCAGGGAAATGTATTTAAAGATATTGGCGGAAACGGAATTAATTTGGGTGTTTTCTCCGAAGAGCCTTTTGAAGCTCATTTGCCATTGGTTGTAAAAGATGAAAGAGAAGTTTGTTCTGACGAATTGGTGGCTGATAATATGATTACCAATGTAGCCAATGAAGACTGGGGATGTTTAGGAATTGCAGCTGGTTTTGTTAAAGGTCTGACAATTGAACACAACGAAATTTCGGATGTGGCTTATAGCGGAATTTCGATGGGCTGGGGTTGGACGCATACTGCCAATGTGATGCGAAACAACAAAATCAATGGGAACAAAATTCATCATTACGCCAAACATTTGCACGATGTAGCGGGAATTTACACGCTTTCTTCTCAGGCAGACAGCCGCATTGAAGAGAACTATATTGACAAAGTATATTTTAGTCCGTATGCACACGATCCGTTTTTATGGTTGTATTTGTACACCGATGAAGGATCACAGCATTTTACTATTCAAAACAACTGGATTCCGATTCAGAAAATCTTAAAAAACAACAATGGTCCTGCCGGAAATATCTGGAAAGATAATTATGCTTTTGTAGATCCAAAAATAAAAGAAAACGCAGGTGTTCGTGCTCCTTATGCTAATTTGAAAAAGGAAGTGGTTGTTGATGAAGCCTGGGGATTACAGGAAATGCCTAAGTCGGTTGTGATTGAATTAGTTGGAAAAGATTTTGATATTGAAAAAATCAAATCGACTATAAAAGGTTTCCGAATTGTAGGTGAAGAGTTGTACCAATGGGAAAATCATCTAGTGATTTACGGTTTGATGAATCAACCGGAACGAACTAAAAGAAAATTGGCCTTGGCTTTCCCAGATTTACAAATAAAAATTTATGAAAATCCGGTTTATGATTTTCAAAATTTTGAAAGATGTCCAGGCGTTAAACCAGCTTCCGAATGGGAAAATATTGTGTTGACAGCCAATTTAGTAGACAATCCAAAAATGCAACAGGAATATTTGGATTACCATAAGACTCAATTTGAAAAATGGCCTGAAATAGCTAAAGGTTTCTGTAATGCTGATTTCCAACAATTGCAGGTTTTCAAAAACGGAAGACAATTAATGTTAGTAATCAGTATTCCAAAGGGCGAAGATTTAGACAAACTCAATCCAAAAACATCCGAAAACAATCCACGAGTGGACGAATGGAATGCCTTAATGAAAAAATACCAAACCGGAATTGAAGATGCCAAGGCGGGTGAAACCTGGATTTTTTTGAAGAAGCTTGAAGAAAAAAAATAGATTAAAATATTTAGCCACAGATTAAACGGATTAACACAGATTAAAAAAATCCTTTAAAATCTTTTAATCTGTGGCAAAAAGAAAAAAATAATAACAGCGAATAACAAAAAGAGAAATGTTAAAAATAGCCATTTTAGGTCTTGGAGAAGGACGTAGTACCATGTCGGCAGCGATAGAAAGCAGCAAAGTAGAACTGGTAAAAGTATGTGACAGAAATGAAGAATTGTGCAAACAAAGAGCAAAGGAATTTGATTTTCCGCACTACACTACAAATTATGACGATTTGTTAAAAGACGAGGCTATTGATATCATTGCTATTTACACACCGGATCATTTGCATGCTGAACACGTAAAACAGGCTTTATTGCACGGAAAACACGTAGTTTGTACTAAGCCTTTTATTGATGATTTATCAGATGCCAAAGAATTGTTGGAACTAAGCGAGAAAACAGGAAAAAAGGTTTTCATCGGACAAAGTTCTAGATTTTTTGAACCAGCAAAAAGACAAAGAGCCGATTATGAAGCTGGTTTAATAGGTGATTTGATTACGATTGAAGCGCAATATCACGCTGACCACAGATGGTTTTTGAAGAAAGAATGGTCTTTGTTGCAATCATTCAAATGGTTGTATGGCGGTTTGAGCCATCCAGTTGATTTTATCAGATGGTATTTGCCAAATATCGAAGAGGTAATGGGCTACGGAATGATTAGCAGCAACGGAAAATCGGCGGGATTGAAGAATGAAGATACGATGCACTTTATCTTCAAAGCGACTGACGGAAGAATTGCCAGAGTGAGTGGTGTTTATACTTCGCCAACACAGCCAGCTCAAAGAGACAGCGGAATGAGCACTATTTTGAGAGCTACTGAAGGTGCCAGCCAGGCTGATTATCATGAATTGCGTTATGCGGTGACCGACAAAACCGGTGAAGAAAAAGTAATCACTTGGGGTGATGCTACGATTAAATATTATTTCCGTTTTGAAGGCCAAAGTCATCACGGAGGAGAATACCAAAATTATTTGGAGTATTTTGCTGATAGTATTGAACAAGGTTTTACCGCTTATCCTGATATGAAAGAAGGAATTGGAACCGTAGCTTTATTGCAGGCAATGGACAGAACATTACAAACCGGAATGCCGGTAAAAATTGCGGAAATCTTAAAAGAATACAACCTATGAATAATAGCATCTACGATAAATTAACTGCTTTAGACTTTGTAATTGTTGCTGCTTATTTAGTGATATTATTGGTTATTGGATACATTGTTAGTGTCAAACAAAGTAAGAAGAACGAAACGCTTTTTATGGCCGGAAATTCGTTGAATTGGTACAATATCGGATTCAATATGTGGGGAACTAATGTGGGGCCTTCGTCGTTATTGGCTTTTGCCAGCATTGGCTACACTACAGGAATTGTAGCCGGAAATTTTGAATGGTATGCTTTTGTGTTTTTATTATTGTTAGCTATTGTTTTTGCACCAAAATATATTGCCAGCAAAGTAAGTACAATGCCCGAATATATGGGGAAACGCTATGGCGATAGTACGCAGACTATTTTGGCCTGGTATGCCATGGTGAAAATTTTGGTAAGCTGGTTGTCATTAGGATTATTTAGTGGAGGAGTTTTAGTGCGCCAAATTTTAGGAATTCCAATGTGGCAAAGTGTAACCGTTTTAGTTATTTTCTCTGGGATTTTTACTTATGCAGGAGGATTAAAAGCGATTGCTAAGGTAAATGTGTTTCAGATGATTTTGCTAATTGTGGTTTCGCTAACCTTATCGTATTTAGGTTTACAACAAGTAGGTGGAATTGATGCCTTGATTGCTAAGACGCCTTCGAATTTTTGGAATTTAGTGCGTCCTGCAGATGATGCCCATTATCCGTGGCCAGCCATTTTATTAGGTTATCCTGTAGCAGCCGTGGCTTTCTTTTGTACTGACCAATCGATGGTACAAAGTGTATTGGGAGCCAAAAATTTGGAACAAGGACAATTAGGAGTGAATTTTATCGGTTGGTTGAAAGTAATGGCGTTGCCGTTATTTATTTTACCGGGGATTTTGTGTGCTGTTTTGTATCCTGAGTTAGGAGAAAATTCAGATTTGGCTTATATGACTATGGTTACGAATTTGTTCCCAAGCGGAATGAACGGTTTAGTTATTTGTGTGATGATTGCCGTATTAGTAGCAACTATAGGTTCTTCTTTGAATGCTTTGAGTACGGTTTTCACCAATGATATTTATGTGAAAAAAATTAATCCGGAGGCAACTATCAAAGATCAAATCAAAATAGGACGTTTGACAATTGCCGCTGGATGCGTGTTTTCTATTTTGATTGCCATAGCCATTGATAATATCAAAGGGCAGAATTTATTCAATATTTTTCAGGCGGTTTTAGGCTTTTTAGCTCCATCTTTATCGGTTGTCTTTTTATTGAGTATTTTTTGGAAACGTACCACAAAAAAGGCCGTAAACTGGACTCTTTCGTGGGGTTCAGCCTTTAGTTTATTCGTTGGTGTTCTATATTTATGGATTTTTCCTGCCGATAAATATCCGGTTTGGCCTCACTTTTTATTAATATCGTTTTACATTTTTTCCACGCTTTTGGTTTCTGCTATTATCATTTCATTAGTAGATAAAAGTCCGGAAACCACTTTTGTTAGTGAAACCGATGTTCCTAAAACTAGTACCCGAGTGAAACTATTATTTGGTTTGCTGGGTATTACCATCTTTGTTTTATATCTGATTTTTAACTTTAACTAATCAGCTAATTCAGAGTAACCAAAAAATCAACCAAAATTAAAAACCATAACTTATGGCATACAGATTTTCAACTTTAATGCTTCGATTTTCGATTAGTTTAATCGCTGTTTTTTTCTTTTTTACTTCAAATTCGGCTGTTGCACAATCAAAAGATAGCAAAGCAACCTGGATTTGGTATCCGGGTGATTTTGAAGTTTGGTTAAGCAACAAAATGCAGGTAAGACGTACGGAACGCGAAGCCGTATTTCCACCCCTTTGGCAATATTATAGTCCGTATGCCTTAGTTACTTTTCAAACAGAAGTAGACATCCCGGAAGCCGATGAGGTAAAAATCTACACCGAAGGACCTTTTCAGTTACTTTTGGACGGTGTTCAGATTTATGGCCAACCAAAATCACTGAAAATTCCTGCCGGGAAACACAAAATTTCTTTTAAAGTCTATAATCAAGAAGTCTTGCCTGCCATTTATATTGCTGGTAAGTTTGTCAAATCCGATGCTTCATGGAAGGTTACTAATGAAGATAAATTGTGGATTGATGAAAATGGAAAAGCACAACAATCCGGTACGCCTTGGGTACCTGTGGGTTCTTGGAATTTTGATGCGCCAGAAAATAAGCCTTCTGGTTTTAGATTGGCTACGACTCCTTGGAATGCCAAAAAAACAGAGAAAACTGCTGCCGGTCAATTGGTGGATTTTGGTAAAGAAACCTTTGGTTATATTAAAATTCACGGTCTAAAAGGCAAAGGAAAAATAGCCTTATATTATGGCGAGTCCCGTGAGGAAGCCTTGGATACAGCCAAATGTGAAACCTTAGATCATTTATCATTTGATGGAAAGCAAACCGAAACCTATACACATACTGGGTCCAAAGCATTCCGCTATGTTCAGGTAGTTGCAGATCCTGCTTTAAAATACGATTCCATTTCAATGGATTATGAATATTTGCCATTAGAATATCGCGGGGCATTCAAATCTTCGGATCAGGAATTGAATAAAATTTGGGATGTCTCGGCTTACACCATGCATTTAACCTCACGCGAATTTTTTATAGACGGAATTAAGCGCGACCGTTGGGTTTGGTCTGGCGATGCTTATCAAAGTTATTTAATGAATTATTATTTATTCTTTGATTCGGCATCGGTGGAAAGAACACTTTTGGCACTTCGTGGCAAAGAACCGGTAACAGCACATATCAATATCATTATGGATTATTCGTTGTATTGGTTTGTGGGTGTTTACGATTACTATTTGCATACTGGAGATACGAAATTTATCAAAACGTTCTATCCGAGAATGAAATCATTGATGGAATTTTGCTTAGAAAGAAGGAACAAAAATGGATTCCTGGAGCCATTAGAAGGCGACTGGGTTTTTATTGATTGGGCAAACGGATTGCCAAAAACCGGCGAAGTGAGTTTTGAACAAATGCTTTTGGCCAGAAGTCTGGAAGCTATGGCGGTGAGTGCCAAAATTGCCGGTCAAAATGAGGATCAAAAGCAATATGAAAAATTAGCTGATGATCTTAAAACCAGATTGTTTGAGGTGTTTTGGGACAAGAAAGAAAACGTCATGAAGCACCAGCGTATCGATGGTAAAATGCAGGATATTGTAACCCGATATGCGAATATGTTCGGCATCTTTTTTAATTATTTTACTGAAGAACAAAAACAAAGTGTAAAAGACAAGGTGTTACTCAATAAAGATGTACTTCAAATCACCACGCCATACATGCGTTTCTACGAGTTGGAAGCCTTGTGTGCTATGGGTGAGCAGGATTATGTTTTGAAAGAGATGAAAGATTATTGGGGAGGCATGTTAAAAGAAGGCGCGACCTCTTTCTGGGAAGAATACAACCCAAATAAAAAAGGGAAGGAGCATTTAGAAATGTACGGTCGCCCTTATGGGAAAAGTCTTTGCCATGCCTGGGGTTCCAGCCCGATTTATTTGTTAGGAAAATATTATTTAGGCGTGAAACCTACCGCTCCTGGTTATGCTGAGTACGAAATCAAACCTAATTTAGGCGGATTGCAATGGATGGAAGGCAAAGTACCAACACCAAAAGGAGAGGTTGCATTGTATGTAAGCAAATCTGAAATAAAAGTCAATGCAGCTGAAGGAGAAGGAAAATTGATAATCGTAAGTAAATCAAAACCAAAAACCAATTCAGGAACGATTGTTGAGTTAGGAAAGAACAAATATCAATTAACTGTTAAACCAGATGTAGCTTATCAAATTAGTTATAAAGCACTTTAGTTATTGCGAGGAACTAAGCAATCTCACTAACAATTACATAAAGCTTGATTTTGTATAATGAGATTCCTCCTTCGTCGGAATGACAAGATGATGAAAATTAAAAATAAAAACCAATGTTTTCAAAAAACACAAAATTCAATTTTAAATTAAAGATAGCTTTCATAGCTCTGTTTTTGACATGCTTTCAATTTTCAGTTCATGCTCAAAAAAACAATTGGCAATCCGCTTCTTTTGAATTGGTGAAGTCTAACTACAAAACTTTCAAAACCACGCAATATGCGCATGTTTTTTCGAATAGTAAAAACAATATTGTTCGTTTAGCTTCCGAATTAGAAGGGCTTACAGGAGTAACACTTCCTTTGGAACAATATAAAAAAGGAACGAATGAGCCTTTAAAATTAAAATTCAAGGAAAATGCGCAATTGCTTATTGGTTTTTTTCAGGAAAAAGACAATAAAGATTATTTGCAAATTGCTACAAATGATAAAGCTAAATTAATCTTGGAAAATGGACTAACCGTAACGGGTTTGCCACCGGTAAATGTGTATGCTATCGCTTTCGCAAAAGGAACTCACTCTATTTTACCAAATGCAAAAGGTTTGTTTGTGGTTTTGGGAGCTGTGAAAAGCAATCAAAATTTAACATTCAGAAACGCCGAATTTCCAGATGGTAAACTGTGGAATCCAACTTTTATCGTCGAAGGATTTTCAGATGAGGAACCATTATTCGAAATTATCGGTGGCGAAAATAAAGCGGTTATTGATGAAGGTTTTCCCGGAACAGAAGGTATTCAAGGTGGTTTTGAAGGCGGTCGTGTGGTGAAAGTGGGCAACACCTATCATATGTTTCCAACGGAAAGAGCCGGTGAAATGGGAGTGCCTTATTATTATGATCGTGTAAAAACCAAAATTGGACATTGGACTAGTAAAGATGCCATTCATTGGAAACGCGAATCGACTATTTTACAAGCCAGCGGAACTTATGCCGTTACCGAAGATGATAATCCTATGAACGATCGTCGCGCGGCGATTTGGTCATACATGCCGGTTTTCAACGAAAAAGCAAACAAATGGTATGGTTATTATTTGGCTTACACGGTGAGTAAAGAAATTGAGCCAAACCACTCTTTTGGTCGTATCTGGCGTTGTGAGTCAACTGTTGAGGGTATTGATGGAATTGGAGGTCCTTACAAAGATATCGGAATCATCATAGAACCGGGATTGGATTCACAACCTTGGGAAGGACGTCAGGGAGTAGCTTCTTTTTTTCCATACCAAGTGGGAGATAAATTTTACGGTTTTTACAGTGGTGCTTATCCGTTCGAAAGTTGGAAAGATTATCCAAAAAAATCCGGAAAAGGCTGGTTTGTGGCTTTGGCAGAATCGAATAGTTTGGAAGGGCCTTGGTTTCGTATGAATAAAGGTTTGAAACCTATAAAATCCATACATTCCTTGTTTGTGGAAAATCCAATTGTGAGTCAGTTGCCAAATGGCTTATACATTGCCATATTTGACGGAGGTCCTGACGGTTGGGGACATCATTTGCCTAATATGATGGGCTATTCTTTGTCTAAGGACGGAGTGAATTGGTCGGAAGCGCGTTATTGGCCTATTGAAACCAAAGTGGACAAATGGTGGGACATCATGCGTACGCCTTTGTGCCTGATTCCTGAAGGAAATGATGTATATACCATTGTGTACAATGCCATCGATTTGAAACGACGTTTTCACCCGACTGGAATGGTGAAATTGAAATTGAATCGCGAGGTGATGGAGCAACGATTGAAGGAGTTGAAATAGATAGCGATAGGCCACTGATTATACGGATGAAACAGATTGGTACAGATTTTAATTTAAAAATGAATCTGGGATAATCTTTTAATCTGTGGCAAAAAAAATAAATCCGTGGGAATCTGTAAAATCAGTGTCATCCATGGCCTAATATAATTATAAAATGATAAATACAGTTAAAAAGCTTGTTTTAGCAATAGTAGCTTTAGCTACAGTAAGTTGCGCCACAAAATACAAGAAAAGGGAAATTACCGATGCGGTAATGAATGAGATTTACAACGAAATCAAAACGCCCTACAAATACGGTTTGGTCATGGTGCCAACAGACAACTCTTATAAGATGGATTGTCCTTCGGTTTTTCGAAAAGATGGAAAATGGTTTATGACTTACCTGATTTATGATGGAAGAGGTTATGAAACCTGGCTTGCCGAAAGTAATGATTTGTTGGATTGGAAACATTTAGGAAAAGTGATGTCATTTTCTAAAGATACTACGCATTGGGATGTCAATCAAAAAGCAGGGTATATCGCTTTGCAGGATTACACCTGGGGTGGTTCTTATAAATGGAACAAATACGATGGAAAATATTGGATGAGTTATTTTGGCGGAAATACCAAAGGTTATGAAGCCGGAGTTTTATCCATCGGTATGGCTTATACCAAGGAATCGCCAACAAAAGCACACGAATTTCAAAGATTGGAAAATCCTGTTTTGACACCAAAAGACAAAGAGGTACGTTGGTGGGATAACAGCACCATGTACAAAAACAGTATAATTCGTGATGAGGAAAAAATTACAGGACATAATTTTATTATGTATTACAATGCCCGAGGTGATAGTATCAATCCTGCTAAAGGTGCAGAACGTATTGCCATAGCAGTTTCTAATGATATGAAAACTTGGAAGCGTTACGGAGATAAACCCTTAATCAATCATCACAGAGGAATTTCGGGTGACGCCTATATTCAGCGCATCAATGATACTTGGGTGATGTTCTATTTTGGTGCTTTCTGGACCGGTTGGGATCAGGGTGCGTTTAACCAATTTGCAGTTTCAAATGATTTGGTTCACTGGAAAGAATGGAAAGGAGCCAATTTGATTGAATCATCAGAACCGTATGATAATCTGTTTGCCCATAAATCTTTTGTCGTAAAACACGATGGTGTGGTTTATCATTTTTACTGCGCCGTAAACAAGGCCGATCAAAGAGGAATTGCAGTAGCTACTTCTAAGGATTTAGGTAAAAGTGAAGTGCATTTTGTCGCTCCACCGGAGAAAAAGAAAAAGAAATAAGAATTATTAGATAGTCCTATTGTCAGTTCGAGCGCAGTCGAGAACAAGTGCAGCATCTCGACTGCGCTCGAGGTGACAAAATAGATAGACAGAATTAAATTTGTTAAAATGGTTTAAGAATTAGTTTAGTTATTTGTTAATTCAAAAAATCTGCAAAATCTGCGTGAAAAGGGATATGAAAAAAATTAAAATTATATTATTTACACTTTTGGCTTCAGTGGCTTCAAATGCCCAACTGGTAACGGGTGAACCTGCAGGAATTCCAAGAATCCCTCAAAAATATGCTTTTACGCCTTGGGAAAACCCAATGATTACCAGCATTAACCGGGAACCGGCAAGAGCTACAGCTTATTCTTATACGAATGTTGCCGATGCCTTGGAAGGAAAACGTGAAAAAAGCCGAATTAAAATACTAAATGGTGAATGGGATTTTAAATTTGCCAATAACCTTCAGGAAGCGCCTCAGGATTTTTATAAAAATGAAGTAAAAGGCTGGGATAAAATCGAAGTGCCATCCAACTGGGAAATGGAAGGTTATGGCATGGCGATATACAAAAGTGCCGTGTATTCTTTCCGTCCGGTAAATCCGCCTTTTGTACCTCAGGATGATAATCCGGTAGGTTCGTACCAAAGAAAATTTACGGTTCCTGAAAACTGGAATGGAATGACCGTTAGTCTCCATTTTGGAGGGGTAAGTTCAGCATTTCAGCTTTGGATAAATGGTGATTTTGTAGGTTATGGTGAAGACAGTTTCAATTCTTCCGAATTTAATATAACACCTTATCTTAAAAAAGGAGAAAATATTCTATCGGTTCGTGTATTTCGCTACAGCGATGGTTCCTATTTGGAAGATCAGGACCATTGGCGATTGAGCGGAATTCAGCGTGAAGTGTATTTGATGGCAGAGCCAAAATTGCGTATTGCCGATTTCTTTTACCAAACCAAATTAGACAAAAATTATCAAGATGCCGTTTTTCAATTGCGTCCTAGATTGGATAATTTGACAGGAGAAGTTATTAAAGATCAAACATTCGAAGTTCAATTGTACGATGCTCAAAACAAGCCTTTATTTGAAAAAGCCTTAGTGCGAAAAGCTTCCGAAATCATTGAAGAAGTATCGCCTCGTTTAGACAAAGTACGTTTTGGTTTTTTTCAGGAAACCATCAAAAACCCGCTGAAATGGAGTGCTGAAAAACCCAATTTGTACACCTTGGTAATGACTTTGAAAAATCCTGATGGAAGTATTAGCGAAGTAAAAAGTTGTAAGCTGGGCTTCCGTTCCATAGAATTTTCAACAGAGAATGGTAAAATGCTCATCAACGGAAAAGAAACCTATGTTTACGGCGTCAATCATCACGGGCATCATCCTGAAAGAGGAGAGGCGGTAAATCATCAGGACTTAGAAGAAGATGTGAAGGTCATGAAAAAATTCAATTTCAATTTTGTTCGAACTGCTCATTTTCCGGATGATCCTTATTTCTATGATTTGTGCGACAAATATGGTTTGATGGTCATGGATGAAGCCAATCTGGAAACTCATGGTTTAGGCGGACATTTGAGTAATGACCAGCAATGGACAGCCGCTTATTTAGAGCGAATGACCCGAATGGTACACCGCGACAAAAACCATCCTAGTATTGTGATGTGGAGTTTGGGTAACGAAGCCGGTAAAGGACCTAATCACGCAGCAATGGCTGCCTGGACGCACGATTACGATATTACCCGTCCGGTGCATTACGAACCGGCTCAGGGAAATCCAAGATTAGACGGTTATATCGACCCTCTAGATCCCCGTTATCCTAAAACAGTGGACCATTCGCATCGATTTGAAAATCCGCAGGACGAACCTTATGTTGATATAGTGAGTCGTTTTTATCCGGGTGTTTTTACACCTAAGTTTTTGGTAGAACAAAAGAAAGATACCCGCCCGATATTGTTTGTAGAGTATTCACATTCTATGGGGAATTCCACCGGAAATCTTAAAGAATTATGGGATGAATTCCGGTCTACTCCAAGGGTAATTGGTGGTTGTATCTGGGATTTGAAAGACCAGGGTATGCTTCGAAAAGATCCAAAAACGGGTCAGGAATATTTTGGTTACGGGGGTGATTTTGGTGAGAAAAAACACGATGGAAATTTCAATATCAACGGATTAATAGCTCCTGATGGCAGACCAAAAGCAGCCATGTATGAAAACAAATGGATTTATCAGCCTGTTGAGATGATAAGGGTATTTCCTAAAAATACACATGGAGGAACACAAATTTTGGTAAAAAATCGACAATCTGTAAATTCATTAGAAGAATACATTCCAGTTTTAAAAATTATAGAAAATGGAAATGTGATCAAGCAAGTAATTCTTCAGCCAATGAAAATTCCGGCAGGTGAAGATTATGTTTTGGATGTGCAGAAATATGTTCCTAAGATGAAATTGGATTCGGAGTATTTCCTCAATATCGAATTTCAATTAGCGAAAGACGAATTTTGGACAGCTAAAGGTTATGCGGTTGCTACAGACCAATTTTTGTTGCAAAAGAAAGCAGAAGTTACTTTGGCGGAAGCCAAAAAAGAAAGCAATTTGAAAGAAACCAAAGAGGCATACACCATCAACGGAACTGATTTTAGCATAAGTATTAATAGAACAAATGGAGCTTTGAGTTCGTATGTGTACAAAGGCAAAGAGCAGTTGAAATCTGCATTAATGCCAAATTTCACACGTGCCTTAACGGATAATGACCGCAAAGGCTGGAAACCTCATAAAATTTTAAAACAGTGGTTTTTGGCTAAGCCAATGTTGAAAAATATAAAAATGGAGCAATCAGCTGCTGCAATAAAAATTAGCAGTGATTACGAAATTATTAAAGACAGCGCTGCAGTAAATGTAAGCTACAATATAAGTCCCAACGGAATAATAAAAGTGGATTACCAACTCAAAGCGACTTCTAAATTGCCGAACATTCCTAGAATTGGAATGCAAATGGGAATCAACCAAGATTTTAATCAAATTTCCTGGTATGGTAAAGGCGAAATGGAAAATTATTGTGACCGTAGTTTTGGTTTCACGGTTGGAAAATATTCGCTGCCAATTGACAAATTCATTGAACCTTATGTAATGCCTCAGGAAAATGGCAATCGTACAGAGGTGCGCTGGATGGCTTTTACTACACCAACAAAAAACTCCGGCTTAGTGGTGGTGAAAGACAATTCCAATTTGAGCATGAGTGCCTGGCCTTATACCCAACAAAATTTGGATGATGCAAAGCATACGTATGACCTTGTAAATCCAGGTTTCCTAACAGTAAATATTGATTTAAAACAAATGGGCGTGGGCGGCAATGACAGTTGGTCACCAGTTGCAGCACCAATGGAAAAATATCAAATTCCTTCGGGTGATTATCAATATAGTTTTTATATCCTTCCTTTTGCGGAAGCAAAAAACGGATTGGAAACTAATTTGAAGAAATTGAAATATTAGATTTTTAAAATAATATATGATAATTAACCATATAAGACATATAAGTACATTAAAGTTTGGTTTTAATTTATTCTTAAATGCACTTATATGTCTTACATGGTAAAAAAAATAAAAATGTTCCATAAAAAAATTATCTTTTTACTCTTACTCTTTGTGGGAATGCTTTCCGCACAGGAAATTCGTGAAAAAGAAAATACTTTTTTTCAGCCTACCATCAAATCCTCAAAACCTTGGTTATATTGGTATTGGATGAAATCGGCTTATTCTAAAGCAGGAATTACCGCCGATTTGGAAGCGATGAAACAGGGAGGAATCGAAGGGGCTTATTTGATGACTATCAAAGGACCTACTGAACCGCCATTAATCTATCCACCGATTTTGCAATTAAGTCCTGAATTTTGGGATATGGTCAAATGGGCCTTTGTTGAGGCTGATCGTTTGGGTGTAAAATTAGCCTTTCATGCTGCCGACGGTTTTGCAGTGGCGGGTGGACCTTGGATTACCCCTGAAATGTCGATGCAAAAAGTAGTTTGGTCCACAACTGAAATTGTTGGAGGTAAAAAATTTTCCATGCAATTGGCTGTTCCGGAGCATTATAAAGAGTATTACAAAGACATAGCGACTTTTGCTATTCCAATAAAAGAATTTGAACAAAGTTCTAAAATCATACTTCCAAAAGTGAGCACTTCCAATGGGGAAGAAGCTTCGTTTTTGGCCAATCCTTCAAAAGATGGTAATTTGAAAATCAGTAACAAAGGCTGGATTTTATACGAATTTGAAAAGCCATTTTTGTGTCGCAATATCAATATTCAAACCAAAGGATTGGATTTTCAGGCACAGCGTTTAATTGTTGAAACCAGTAATGATGGGGTGAATTTTTCTTTTCATCAAAGATTACAGCCGCCACGGCAGGGCTGGCAAAATACCGATTACGGGACAACAAGCGCCATCAAAGCAATTTCGGCCAAATATTTCCGATTTGTTTTTGACCCGGCTGGTACTGAACCGGGTGCAGAAGATTTGGATTTTGCCAAATGGAATCAGGCGAATCTAAAAGTGAGCAATATCACGCTTTCCAATCAATTTGTAATCGATAATTACGAAGGGAAATCAGGGGCAGTATGGCGATTAAGCCCTAAAACAACTACAACGCAAATACCGAATGCCAATTCGTTTAAAAAAGAAAGCATCATCAATATTTCTCAATTTGTAGATGCCAATGGCAATCTGAACTGGAAGGCACCTAAAGGAAATTGGAAAATCATCCGTATGGGACACACTTCTACCGGACATGAAAATGCAACCGGAGGAGCTGGAAAAGGTTTGGAAGTGGATAAGTTCAATCCGGAGTTGATTCGGTTTCAGTTGGATCACTGGTTTGGAGAAGCTATACGAACTGCGGGTCCGGAATTGACTGCTAAAGTTTTAGAAATTTTACATTTGGACAGCTGGGAATGTGGCAGTCAAAATTGGTCATCCGTATTTCAGGCTGAATTTCGAAAAAGAAGAGGTTATGATTTGGTAAACTATTTGCCGGTTATGGCTGGAATTCCGATCGATAATGTAGATACCACCGAAAAAGTTTTATACGATGTTCGAAAAACCATAGCCGAATTAGTTGGAGATAATTTTTTTGGAACTTTGGCAGCAATAGCTAAAGAAAATAATATCAAGTTCAGTTCTGAAAATGTGGCGCCAACAATGATGAGTGATGGTTTGTTGCATTTTCAATATGTGGATTATCCAAGTGGGGAATTTTGGTTGAAAAGCCCTACGCATGACAAACCTTTCGATATGTTGGATGCTATTTCGGGCGGACATATTTATGGTAAAGACATTATTCAGGCTGAAGCTTTTACGGCTTTACGAATGGATTGGGACGAGCATCCGGGGAACTTAAAAGTGATTGCCGATCGAAATTATGCTTTGGGAATCAACCGTTTTTTCTATCACGTTTTTGTACATAATCCTTGGTTAGACCGAAAACCGGGAATGACTTTGGACGATATTGGTTCGTTTTTCCAAAGAGACCAAACTTGGTGGAAACCCGGTAAAGCATGGTTTGATTATTGCCAAAGGGTACAATTCCAATTGCAAAAAGGAAAACCTGTGGTAGATTTGGCTGTTTTTATTGGCGAAGATTTGCCTTCCCGTTCTTTGGTTCCGGATCGGTTATTTCCTTTTGTGCCAAATGTTTTTGGTCAAGAAAGAGTAGAAAGTGAAAAAATCCGATTGAAAAATGAAGGACAACCCACTGCAAAAATGCCAAAAGAGGTCACCTATTCTAAAAACAATACCGATTTGTCCCAATGGGTCAATCCGATGAATGGCTACCAGTACGATTCTTTTAATGCCGATGTTTTATTGAGAAAAGCAAAGGTGGTAAATGGAAAAGTGAGTTTTGACGGCGGAATAGAATATGGAGCTTTATTATTTCCGGGTAGTCGAAGAATGGCACCCAATAATATGATTTCTTTGGCTGTTACCGAAAAAATGCTGCAATTAGTCAAAGATGGAGCTACTATCTTTATTGATGAAAAACCTATAGATACACCAAGTTTTCAAACTACTGAAGAAAGAAAAAAATGGCAATTGGTAGTTGATGAATTATGGTCTAATGGTAATAATTCTGATTCAGGTTCCTGGAAATTAGGAAAAGGAACAGTTATCAAACTTCCATTTTTAGATGCTGATTTTTCTAAAATCGGAATCGATGCTGACGTGTTATTTCAAGATGATCAGAACGACGACAGAGGTTCTGTAGCCTGGACGCACCGTAGAAGTGCTGACGAAGAAATTTATTTCATATCGAATCAGTTGGAAAAACAACGATATGTGATTTTTTCTTTTCGCGAAAGCGGAAAAATTCCGAAATTGTACAATCCGGTTACTGATGAAATGCTTGCTTTAAATGAATGGAAAATTGAAAATGGGAGAACGATTATTCCTTTGGAATTGGATAAAAACGAAAGCTGTTTTGTGATTTTCAAAGAAAAAACAGCGGAATCTAAATTTGAAAAAGCTTCGAATACAATTCATTTTACAACAGTGAAAACTTTGGATGAAAACTGGAATCTACAATTTGACCCCGTATTTAAAGGACCGGGAAAAGCTTTGCAAATTAATAAACTTTTTGATTGGAGTACCTCTACAAATGAAAATATTAAATATTATTCGGGGACAGCAGTCTATTCGAAAACGTTCCATTGGAATGGCGATTTAAAAGAAGCGGTGTATTTGAATTTAGGTTCGATGGCTAATTTGGCCGAAGTGAGTTTGAATGGTGTGGATTGCGGGACGATTTGGACCTTTCCATACCGTACCAATATTTCAAAAGCGCTGAAAAAAGGGAATAATACATTGATAATTAAGCTGACGAATACCTGGGCGAATCGCATAATTGGTGACCAAAAATTACCTGAAAAAGACCGATTGACCTGGACACTTGCTCGCTATCGATTGGTAGAAAGCGAAAATTTATTACCAGCAGGTTTGTTGGGGCCGGTGACTTTAGAAAAAGAAAATAAATAAATTTTAGCCACAGATTTAACGGATTTCCACAGATTAAAATCCTTTAAATCTTTTAATCTGTGGCTAAAAAATATTTGATTACGACATAGAAATTAAGCTAAATGTTTCTTAATTCCTTAATGGTGAAAATTTTGTATAATTAGAAAAAAATAAGAAAATAATTAGCCACAGATTTTTAGAATTACATAGATTAATCCACTAAATCTTTTTAATCTGTAGCAAAATAAAATAAGAAAATGAAAAATTTAAAAAATGGGTTTATAGCATTTGTGAGTTTGTTAGTTGGTTTCCAAATGAACGCAGCGATCAAATTACCAGCTTTGTTTTCGGATAATATGATGTTGCAACAAAAATCAAAGGCTCCAATTTGGGGTTGGGCTGATAAAAATCAAACGGTAAAAATTAAAACCTCTTGGGACGCTAAAACTTATGAAGTGAAGGCAGATAAAGACGGGAAATGGAAAACTGTCGTGCAGACTCCGGTTGCAGGCGGACCTTATGAAATGAAGGTTTTTGATGCGAAGGAAACAAAATCAATTAAGAATATATTAATTGGCGAAGTTTGGTTGTGTTCTGGTCAATCGAATATGGAAATGCCTTTGAAGGGTTTTCCGGGACAGCCCGTTTACAAAGGAAATGAGGTGATTGTTCATTCGACTAACAAACAAATTCGTTTTATTACGATTCCACGTGCTACTGTTTTGACACCAAATGAAGATTTTCAAGGAAAATGGAGCGAAGCAGGACCACAAACAACGGGTAATTTTAGTGCTACTGCCTGGTATTTTGGTTCGTTGTTGCAGGAGGTATTAGCTGTTCCGGTGGGATTAATACATGTTTCTTATGGTGGTTCGAGTATGGAAGCCTGGATGAATCAGGAGATGCTGAAAGATTTTACCAGTGCCAAAATTCCAACGAGACAAGAAGATTTAGCCAAAGATCCTAATCGAGTTGCGACGACTTTGTTCAATGGGATGCTTTCTCCGGTTATTGGTTACGGCATTAAAGGTTGTATTTGGTATCAGGGCGAATCTAATTATGAACGTGCGGGGCAATACAAAGAGTTGATGAAAAAAATGGTTAGCAGTTGGCGCGGACTTTGGGGACAAGGAGAATTTCCATTCTATTATTGTCAGATTGCACCGTTCAATTATGCGCAATTTCATCCAAAAGATAATAAGGAAGAATACAATTCGGCTTATTTGCGTGAAGCACAATTACAGGCTTCCAAAGAAATACCCAATTCCGGTATGGCAGTTTTAATGGATATTGGCGAAGAAAATAACATTCATCCTATTCATAAAGAAGCAGGAGGAACTCGATTGGGGTATTTGGCTTTGACCAAAACCTATGGTATAAGTGGTTTTGAGTTTGAAAGTCCTGAATATAAAGCATTAGAAATTAAGGACAATGCGATAACCGTTTCATTTGATAATGCACCAAATGGGATTACTTCTTATGGAAAGGAAGTTACCGGATTTGAAATAGCTGGTGAAGATAAGCTGTTTTATCCGGCAAAAGCAGAAGTACGAAGAAAATCGGTGGTGTTAAAATCGGATAAAGTGACCAATCCGGTTGCGGTACGTTATTTATTTAAAGATGTTGCTGAGGCACAAATTTTCAGTACGGGTGGATTGCCGCTTTCTTCTTTTAGGACGGATAATTGGTAGGTTTTGAAAAATGATTTTACCATATAAGTCATATAAGATAATATAAGTTTTAAGGTATATTTCTAAAATGAACTAATATGTCTTAAATGGTTAAATAAAAGATATTTGATGAAAAAATTAATTTCCATATTTCTACTATTTCTAACGCTTTGTGCCAAGGCGCAGTTAGCTGTGCTTGATAATTA
This sequence comes from Flavobacterium flavipallidum, assembly GCF_038289905.1. NCBI lineage: Bacteria > Pseudomonadati > Bacteroidota > Flavobacteriia > Flavobacteriales > Flavobacteriaceae > Flavobacterium > Flavobacterium flavipallidum. Next base: position 153,932 of record NZ_JBBYHU010000003.1, read on the forward strand.
CAATCAGCTTTGGAATACGCAAAGCAATAACTCATCAGAATCCATGCCTTTAGGAGGCGGCGATATTGGTGCCAATGTATGGGTTGAAAAAGGTGATTTGTATTTTTATTTTTCACGTTCGGGGACTTTTGATGAGCACAATACGTTATTGAAATTAGGAAGAATAAAAGTGAGTTTAAGTCCGAATCCTTTTGAAGGAAAGGAAGGTTTTAAACAGCAATTACACCTAAAAGACGGTTATATCAACATTTCGCAAAATGGAACCACAGTCAAACTTTGGGTGGATGTTTTTCATCCGGTGATTCATGTTGAAGTTGGGAGCAAAACATCAACTGAAATGAAAGTAGCTTATGAAAGTTGGCGTTTCAAAAACCGTGATTCTAAAGGCAAAGCTAATAATGCCAATTCGTATAAATGGGCTCCGCAAGGCGAAATTGTAACCTACAAAGATTCTATTTCTTTCGAAAAAAAAGGAGTACAGTTTTACCATAGAAATCGAGCCAATACGGTTTTTGATGTCGCAGTGAAACAACAAAAAATGGAATCGGTTAAGGACCAAATGCTAAATCCTTTGGCAAATCTAACTTTTGGAGGAAAGTTATTCGGTTCTAATCTAAAAGCTAGTGGAACTTACACCGGAATGTATCAGGATACTGATTTTAAAGGCTACCAACTTACAAGTACTAAAGCAGCCAAAAATCACGAATTCCAAATTCAGTTGCATACCAATCAATCGGCAGATGCTGCTTTGTGGGCAACTGAATTGCAAAAGCAAATTTCGACCTATAAAAAAGAGCCTAAAAGAACAGTTGCCTGGTGGAATTCATTTTGGAATCGTTCTTTTATTTATACGCAAAAAACAAAAACGGATAAAGATTCGGTTTACCAAATCGGGCAAAATTACCAGTTGTTCCGTTACATGTTGGGCTGTAATGCGTATGGAAAATATCCAACTAAATTCAACGGTGGATTGTTTACGGTTGATCCGGTTTTTACAAACAAGGATTTGAATTTTACTCCAGATTTCCGCAATTGGGGTGGTGGAACCATGACAGCTCAAAACCAACGTTTGGTTTATTTTCCAATGTTGAAAAGCGGTGATTTTGACATGATGAAATCACAATTGGATTATTACTTGAGTTTGCAAAAAAATGCCGAATTACGCTCAAAGGTTTATTGGAAACATAATGGAGCTGCTTTTACGGAGCAATTGGAGAATTTTGGCTTGCCAAATCCAGCCGAATACGAATGGAAACGTCCGGCAGATTATGATGCAGGAATGGAGTACAATGCCTGGTTGGAATACGAATGGGATACCGTTTTGGAGTTTTGTCAGATGATGCTCCAGCAAAAAGAATATGCAGCCAAAGACATCAAAAAATACCAGCCTTTTGTGCTGAGTTGTCTGCGATTTTTTGACGAACATTACCAATATTTAGCGAAACAGAGAGGACGAAAAGCCTTGGATGGAGAAGGGAAATTGGTTTTGTATCCGGGCTCGGGTGCTGAAACTTATAAGATGGCGTATAATTCGAACAGTACAATTTCGGCCTTAAAAGTAATTACGGAACAATTATTGTTGCATTCGGAAAATGATTTCTCCAAAGAGGATTTGGAATATTTAAAAGGCTTTCAAAATCGTATTCCGCCTTTGAATTTCAGAGAATTTGACGGTCGTAAAACATTGGCTCCGGCCAAGTTATGGGAACGAATCAATAACACCGAAGTGCCTCAGTTGTATTCGGTTTATCCCTGGAAAATTCACGGTCTGGGTAAAGCAGATATCCAAACTGCCTGGAATACCTGGAAATATGATACAGATGCCTTGAAATTTAGAAGTCATGTGGGTTGGAAACAGGATAATATTTTTGCGGCTCGTTTAGGATTAACTCAGGAAGCAGCCAAATATAATTTGCTTAAAATGGCCAATTCCGAAAGACGTTTTCCTGCTTTTTGGGGGCCTGGATTTGACTGGGTTCCGGATCACAATTGGGGCGGCAGCGGCATGATAGGTATGCAGGAAATGTTATTACAGGAAGTTAATGGGAAAATGTTGCTTTTCCCGGCTTGGCCTGAAAGCTGGGATGTGCATTTTAAATTGCATACCTCACAAAATACTACTGTAGAAGTAAAAATGGAAGGCGGAAAAGTTAAGATACTTACTGTTTTTCCAAAAGAAAGAGAAAAAGATATCGTGAATCTGTTAGGAATGAGCTTGGCAGAGAAAAAACAATTAAAATAGGATTAGATTATGAATTTGATAAAACAACTGGCATTTTGCGCCGGAACAATGATAACGTTTACATCGGCTTTGAATGCTCAGGAGAAACAAATATTTCCTTTGACAAAATCATTAAAAGTTGATTTTGATTTGGCACAACGCCGTACTCAGGAAGTAAATGATCCTAATTATATTTCCTGGCCAATTAGTGAAGGGACTTTAATCGAAAAGAAATTTGGAACAATAGCCGTTACGCTGAAAGGAAGTATTACCTCAAGTTGGTACAAAACAGGAATTCAGGCGCCTTATTACGCCCGATTGGTCAATGACGGGCTTGTAGCCGATAGAAGTATTGAGATGATTTTTACTGGTTTGTCCAAAGGACCACATACTTTGTTGACGTTCAATAATACCTTTGATAGTCCGGAATTGGCGAATTATGCTCCGGTAAAAGTATTTGTAAATGGCGTTTATTCGCAAACGATTATACCAAGTAATCGCGTGACTTCTACTATTGCAGCAGCGACTTCTTATATTAAATTTAATGTTGCAGATGAGAAAGAAGTGGTAATTCGTTTAGAAGCGGATACTCAAATGGCTGGGAAAATTCAAAAAGTAGTTTTGAATGGTTTTGAATTGGATTTGCCTAATCTAAAAAAACAGGCCCATACACCCAAACCAGAAAATAACGACAAACACGTAGTTTTAGGAAAGGACTTCAAATTAGAATGGAATGCTGCGGTAGGAACTGTTTCTCATGATTTTTATTTTGGTACCAATGAAAAACAAGTGGCTACTGCCAACCGTAATTCAGCTGAATTTAAAGGGAATTTAAAAAATAATGACTTTGCCATTGATGCAGCTTCTTTGAATAATTTAGAGGATTATTATTGGAGAGTAGATGAAATTGATGCCGATAACGAAGTAACCAAAGGAAAAGTTTGGTTTTTTAAACCAGCCCAATTGGGCTTTCCCGGTGCTGAAGGTTATGGACGTTTTGCTATTGGTGGTAGAGGTGGAAAAGTCCTTACAGTAACCAATTTGAATGATAGCGGCCCTGGAAGTTTACGAGATGCCGTAGAGCAGGAAGTAGGTCCAAAGACTATCGTTTTTAATGTTTCAGGAAATATTCAATTGAAATCCAGATTAGTGGTTAGTCAGCCAAATGTAACCATTGCCGGGCAAACTGCTCCGGGAGAGGGAATTACTATTAGCAGAGCGCCAATTGGATTAACCGGAAACGACGGTATCATTCGTTTTTTAAAAGTCCGAATCGGAGGTGGAACTACCTATGATGGTATGGGATTAACAGGAGCCAACCATAGTATTATTGATCACTGTTCCATTAGTTGGACTATTGATGAGTCGTTTAGTTCCCGTGGCGCACATAATATTAGTTTGCAGCGCACTTTAATCTCTGAGGCCTTAAATGTAGCGGGCCATGATAAATACGGTCCGGGTAAAATGCATGGTTATGCCGCAACAATTGGGGGAGATGTGGGGAGTTTTCACCATAATTTATTAGCACATAATTACGGACGTAACTGGAGTATTGGTGGCGGATTAAATGGCGATGGTTATTATGGTGGAAAAATTGATATTCGTAATAATGTGGTGTACAATTGGGGTGCTCGTGCCACCGATGGAGGAGCTAATCAGGTGAATTTTGTCAATAATTTTTATAAACCGGGAGTTGCTACTAAAATTTTTGTGGCTTTAAACGCCCAAATTGAAGGAGTGGGAAAAGGGAAACAACAATATTATTTTGATGGCAATGTGATGCCGGGATATTTCAATGAAAAAAATCAGGAAAAAGGAAGAAAATTCACGCTGTCTAATAAGGCTATAGTTGATTATGATGTGTTTTTACCAAAACCATTTTTTGAATCACACGTAAATACGCAATCGGCGGAAGCAGCTTATAAAAATGTGTTATCAGATGTAGGAGCTAATCAACCGTTTTTTGATACACATGATCAGCGCATCATTAAAGAAACTTTGAAAGGTACTTATACTTATAAAGGAAGTAAAAGCGGACTTGGCGGAATGATTGATAACGAATCCGATCAAGGAGGTTGGCCAGTTTTTGCCTCAGAAAAACGTCCTGCAGATTGGGACACCGATCAGGACGGATTGCCTAATTGGTGGGAAGAGTCAAAAGGTTTGAATCCAAATTCGGCTCAGGGAGATTTCGCTGATGCGAATGCTGCTACTACTAATGGTTATACACAACTGGAAGATTATTTAAATTGGTTGGCGCAACCACACTTTTTCATTAATTTAAATGATCAATTAAGGTTTTCTATAATAGATTATTTCAAAGGTTATGAGAAAAAACCAAATTATGATATTTCGGAAGTAAACAATGGACTTGCTGCTTTAAATGGGAAAGAAGTTCAATTTAGCGCAATCCATAAAGGTTTTGCTTCATTGGTGATTTCAGTAAAAGATGCCGATGGAGACACAATGAGTAGAATTATCAATGTATTTGTAAAATAAAATTGACCGCAGATTCACAGATTTTTTAATAATTAATCTGCGAATCTGCGGTATTAAAAATTAGATTTTAAATCTGCAGTCAAATATTAAAATCATTAAAATGAGAATAAAAATTATTGTAGTTTCGGTGGTTCTCCTAACTGCTGTTACATTTGCCCAAAACAAAGGTTTAGTAGATAATTCATCCAGTCCATATACCAAATTAAAAAGTGTTGGTTTGCAGGATGTGAATTGGACTAATGGATTTTGGAAAGAACAATTGAATGTCGAGAACAAGGAAACCCTGCCTTATATGTGGGACTTGTATCATAATGATGAAGTTTCACATGCTTACGCCAATTTTGAAATAGCTGCCGGAAATAAAAAAGGAACTTTTAAAGGGCCTTCTTTTCACGATGGGGATTTTTACAAAATTTTCGAAGGCATGGCTGCTTCCTATGCGGTTTCAAAAGATCCAAAGTTGGACAAACAAATGGATGAAGCCATTGCATTATTTGCCAAAGTACAACGCAAAGATGGTTATTTGCATACTCCGGTTTTAATTGATGAGCGTTGGGGAACTTTAGGGCCTGAAGAAGTTAAAAAACAATTGGGTTTTGAAAAGTACAATATGGGTCACTTAATGACTGCTGCCTGTGTGCATTATCGCGCTACCGGAAAAACCAATTTTTTGAATATAGCTAAAGGTGTTGCCGATTTTTTGTATGATTTTTACAAAAAAGCTTCTCCTGAGTTGGCTCGTAATGCCATTTGTCCATCACATTATATGGGAATTGTCGAAATGTATCGAACGACTAAAAATCCTAAATACTTAGAACTAGCTAAAAATTTAGTAGATATTAAAGGAACTACCGCTGATGGAACCGATGATAATCAGGATCGAATTCCGTTTAGGCAACAAACTACTGCTATGGGCCATGCGGTAAGAGCCAATTATTTGTATGCAGGTGTAGCCGATTTGTATGCCGAAACTGGAGAGAAAAAGTTATTAGACAATTTAGAGTCTATTTGGGAGGATGTCGCTTATCGCAAAATGTACATTACCGGAGCCTGCGGCGCTTTGTATGACGGAGTTTCTCCTGATGGAACTTCTTATGACCCTACTGTTGTTCAAAAAATTCACCAGGCTTATGGTCGTCCGTATCAGTTACCTAATGCTACAGCTCATACCGAAACCTGCGCCAATATTGGAAATGTTTTGTGGAATTGGAGAATGTTTCAATTGACAGCTGATGCTAAATATACAGATGTGTTAGAATTGGCCTTATATAATAGTGTGTTGTCTGGAATGAATTTAGAAGGTAATAAGTTTTGTTATAACAATCCTTTGAATGTTTCTGTCGATTTGCCTTTTGAACAAAGATGGAGTAATACACGTGAAGGATATATTGCCTTGTCCAATTGTTGCGCACCTAATGTAACCAGAACTCTAGCTGAAGTTAGTAATTATGCTTATAGTTTGGCTAAAGAAGGATTGTATGTTAATTTATATGGGAGTAGTAATTTAAATACAACAACCGAAGGAGGGGCTAATTTACAGTTACGCCAACAAACGAATTATCCTTGGGATGGAGCTATTACGATTAACATTGATAAAGCTCCAAAGGAAAATTATGCTTTGTTTTTAAGAATTCCAGGGTGGAGTCAAGGAGCAACTATTTTAGTAAATAATCAAAAGATAGAAGGTACTATTGTTTCCGGTTCTTATTTTAAAATAGACCGTAAATGGAAAAAAGGAGATGTAATCAGCTTAAATATTCCTATGCCTGTGCAACTAATGGAAGCTAATCCACTGGTGGAAGAGACAAAAAATCAGGTAGCTGTTAAAAGGGGGCCTCTTGTTTATTGTCTAGAATCTGAGGGGATTTCTAAACCAGGTTTAGTTAATGAAGTTGTTTTGGATGTAAATTCTGATTTTAAGACGGAAACAATACAATTAAATAACCGAAATCTAATCTCAATATCCGCTAAAGCAGCATACGATGCCAATTCTTGGAACAATAAAACGCTCTATCAGCCTATAAAAATAGCCAAGGAACAAATTACAGTAAAACTGCTACCTTATTTTGCATGGGGAAATGGTAAAAGCAAAGAGATGATAGTATGGTTTTCGCACTAATAGGCTTGTTAAAATTTATGTTTTTTTTCGATAATAAAAATTTAACATTAAAAAAATAAGTAAAAGCTAAAAAAAACTTAAAAAAAATATCATAAAAAGCATTGTTGTAACAAAATTTTATTACTTTTGAAACATGTAAACGTTTACATTCCATTTGCTTTAGATGAAGTAGTTGTTAAAATACAAAAAAGTAGCACAAAATGTAAACGTTTACACTGATTAAAAGTTAACAGAATAACAGTAAATGTGTTAACCAAATCAAAAAGTAAATCAATTTATGATTTAAGCGTATATATAGATTTCTCGCTAAATAGAAATAATAAACCAAACGAAAACAATTAATTTTTTTAACCAAAAGAAACACACTTATGAAACAAACATTTAAAATGGTGTTTAGTGTATTACTGTTCTGCTTGATGAGTATGAATGGTTTTGCTCAAAATGCAATTACTGTCACAGGTAAAGTTGTGGATAAAGACGGACTTGGGGTTGTCGGTCTTAATGTTATTGAAAAAGGAACAAAAAAAGGTGTTCTGACCGATATTGATGGTGCCTATAAAATCCAGGTTCCTAAGGGAGCAGTATTGCAGTTTTCATTCATTGGAATGAAAACAGTAGAGAAAACCGTTAATGGATCAACTTCAATCAATATAACGATGGAAGATGATGCAGCTTCTCTGAATGAAGTAGTCGTTGTAGGGTATGGGGCTCAGAAAAAATCTCATTTAACGGGTGCTGTAGCAACAATTAAACCTGAAAATATTCAGGATTTACCAGTGACAAACTTGTCTGAATCATTAAGGGGTCAGATTGCAGGTTTATCTGTAGGAGGAAATGGAACAAGACGTCCAGGAGAGACAGCAGATCTTCAAATTCGTCAGGTTTTTGGGTTTTCAAAAGATGGGAGTACTAATTTTCCATTGATAGTTATTGATGACATGGTTCAAGTTGATCCTGTAACAGGGCGTTCAACTTTGGAAATGTTTAATAGATTAGATCCTTCTGAAATTGAAAGTATTACGGTTTTGAAAGACGGTTCTGCTGCTATTTATGGTTCTCGTGCTTCACAAGGGGCTATAGTTATTAAGACAAAAAGAGGTAAAGAAGGCAAAACGCAGTTAAACTATTCAAGTCAATTTGCGATTAACGATGCGATTAGCCACGCTAAAACTATGTCAGCCTATGATTCAGGAGTTTTTAATAATAGAATATTAATGGCTACGACTCCTACTATCGATCAAGGTTTGTTATATTCAGCAACTGATTTGGAAGAAATGAAATCATTAAATTACGATTGGTTAAAGAAAGCATGGAAGCCAGCTACTCAACAAAGACATACTCTTAATGTTAGTGGTGGTAATGAAAAAGCTACTTATTTTGCTGGTATAGCATATTTAACACAAGGAGCCAATTTAGGTGAACAGGATTATCAAAAATGGAATTTCCGTTCAGGTGTTAATGCTAAAGTGACTAAGGATTTAGACATGTCTTTTTCTGTATCAGGAAACTCTGGTGATGTTGAGAAATCATTTACAAAGGCTAGTGGTAGTATCAGAAATGGATTTGCTAGTGCTTATACTAATGTTGAACAGGCTGATTATGGTTTGTTGTTACGTATGCCAAAATATATTCCTATATCATTGACAAAAGACGGTGTAGAGTATTATACCTCTCCGTTTCCTCGTTCTAATGTGAATTTAGGTAATAGTCAAAACTCTAATTCTTCTATTGCAGGTTGGAATTATTTTGCAGTTCTTGATAGTGGATCTAAATCTTTTACTAATGATTTTACCTATAATGTTAATGGTTCATTAACCTATAAAGTCCCTTTTATAAAAGGTTTGTCATTAAAAGGAAGTTATTCTAAAAGCCAAACGGCTTCAAGGTCAGAACAAGTTGCTCTCCCTTACACTCTAGCAAGGATTACTAACTTTTTCACTACTGGAAATCATTTAGCTAGTCAGGCGACTAGTTCTGAAATCAACATTGCTGACAATGTTAGAAATGCAAGAGTTCAATATGATAATAATACTTCTAAAAATGTTCAAGCTGACTTTTTTGCAACTTATGCAAGAGAATTTGGAGATCATAGTGTAGATGCTATGTTTGGTATTGAACGTTCTGAATCTGAGTATTACCAGACACGTTTACTTTATGATACGACTACGTCTAAAAATTATATAGGAACTTCTGCAACTGCTGGAACATTGAATGCAGGTCTTAGTTATTCCATTAGAGGAGAAGGAGGTACAATGTCTTATCTAGGGCGTTTCAATTATAGTTATAAAGATAAATATTTGATGTCATTAATTTATCGTTCAGACGCATCAACTAAATTTGCTCCTGAGAATTACTGGGGAAGCTTTCCGGCTGCTCAAGTCGGTTGGGTAGTTTCGAAAGAAGATTGGTTTAGAGATAATGTCACTTGGGTTGATTTCTTAAAATTACGTTATTCTGTTGGGAAAACTGGAAAAGACAATATTAATGCATGGAGATGGGCAACATATTATGATATTGTAGTAGATAAAGGTGTTCAGTTTGGATCTAATGGAGGAACATTAAGTAATGCATTAGTTCCTAGAGTTGCACCAAACAGAAAAGTTGGATGGGATACAGACTGGAAACATAATTATGGTATTGATTTTAATTTATTAAACAACAGGTTGCAAATCACTGCGGATTACTATTTTGATAAGAATACAGATATGTTGATCTCATTAGCAAGTCAAGTTGGTGTTCCTTTTTCAGTAGGAGGAGGTTTTGCGGAAGAGAATTATGCAGCGGTTAATGCTTGGGGAACAGAGTTTTCTATTAATTGGAGTGATAAAGTAAAAGATAACTTTAGTTACAATGTTGGAGTTAATTTTGGTTTTGGAGATAATGAAGTAAAGAAATATCCAGATCCAGGTTATACTTTAGAGTCTGCTAATACAATTCGTAACGGTTCTTCTTTTTATAATCCGGTATGGGGATTCAAGGTATGGAAGGGTACTTCAACTGGTGATGGTATTCTTCGTACAGATGAAGATGTTACTAATTATTGGAATTATTTGACTCAAAATGCTACTGCAGTTGGTGGTACTCCAAATTTTATGGGATTGACTACATTGGCTGATTTGAAGCTTAGAAAAGGTATCTTGGCTTATCAGGATTTAGGTGGCGCATTAGATGGAACTACAGGTGTTCAAAAGGCTGCTGATGGTAGAATTATTGCAGGAGAAGATTATGGTAAAATTGCAAAGAGTAATAGAACTTATGGATTTACTACTAATTTAGGGATGAAATTTAATGGAATTTATATCAAATCTCAAATTGCAACTTCATGGGGCGGTTATCAAAGTTTAGATAATGTAGCACAATTTACTGGTTCATCTGATGGTTTCTATGCTCGTGAAACTTTTTGGAATGATATGTATGGTTATGACAACCTAAATGGAAAGTATCCTACTTTAGCATTTAGAGATTACACTTCTAGTCCATCTGATTTCTGGACAGTTAATAACTTCCGTTGTACAGTAAGAAATTTAAGTGCTGGTTTTGAAATACCAAAAGATGTTTTAAAAAGTATTAATGTTGATAAACTTTCAATAGGTATTACAGGTTATAATCTTTGGGATTTGTATAATCCTTATCCAAACAAGTATCGTAATATGTATGATAATTCTTTGGCAGGTTATCCTACACTTAGGACTTGGACACTTAATTTGAATGTAAGCTTCTAATTTTAAATTAATTTGAATTATGAAAACAAAGATAAATAGATATATAACATTAGCACTTTTACTAGTTTTAGGTGTTTCTTGTAGTGATGATTTTTTACAAGATAAGAAAAATTACGGACAAATTGATGATTCATTCTATGAAAGTCAGGAACAGACTGATTGGTATATTAATAGATTGTATTATAACTTTTTTTATGGATATACTAATCCTGGACTAACATTAGTTGGGGGATTTACAAATACATCCAGTTTAACTGAAGAGTTACCGGGTATAACTAATTTGATTAATCCTAGTATTGTATATACAACAGCAGAAGACGTTTCTTCTGTAACAGGTTATTATGGTAAAGCATTAGGAGGTAGTGTTAAAAATGAACCTTACGATAGAATCAGAGATATTAACTCACTGTTAGAAAATATTGATGTAAAAGGAAGTAGTTTAAGTGAAGATTATCGTAAAACAGCAAAAGGTCAAGCTTATTATTTAAGAGCAATTCAGTACTTTGATTTAATGCGTACCTATGGAGGTGTACCTATAGTAACTAAAGTTCAAAATGCTACTTCTGATGATGAATCCATAAAATTACCAAGAGCGTCAGTGACAGAAGTGGTGAATCAAATTGTTGCTGATTTAGATATGGCAGCAAGTTTATTACCTTCTCAGTGGAATGCAGCTAATTACGGTCGTTTTACTCGTGGAGCTGCTCTTGCTCAAAAATCTAGAGTTTTGTTAACTTATGCCAGTCCATTGTTTAATAAAAATTGGGATACAGATTTGACAAGATGGAATGCTGCTTTGGCTGCAGGTTTAGCTGCTGAAACGCAATTAACTGCTGATGGGTTTGGATTATACGGGAGTTCTGCAAAAGATTGGCAAAATATGTTTTTGATAGACAATGCATTTTGTAAGGAAGCGATTACGGTAAAGTTGTTGGGAACAGGTACGACTACTCTTGCAGAAAATAATAGTTGGGAAATGTCTCTTCGTCCAATAAGTCAAGGAGGTAAGGGAGGTTTAGAAGCACCAAAAGAAATGATAGATTTATTTCCTATGAATGATGGTTCAAGACCAGTGCCAATTGTTGGAGGCGTTGGTAATTATGATCCATTTATTTTCTTTAAAAATAGAGATCCTCGTTTTTATAGAACTTTTGCTTTCTCAGGAGTTAAATGGCCATATAGTCAAAATACAAGTTCAGTGGTTTGGTCTTACCGTTGGTTAAATACTGCTGGTACCGCTTTTTATAGTGATAATAATAATGAGACGAGTCCTGCTTTCATTAGAAAAATGTCAAATCCAGCTGCTTCAAATGCTACTACGTTTCAGTATTCAGGTACGGATATTATGGAGTATCGTTATGCGGAATTGTTGTTAAATATTGCTGAATGTTATGCCGCTTTAGGAGATATTTCTAACACAACGACTTATTTAGGTAAAATTAGAAATAGAGTTGGTATTTCATCTACAAACAATTATGGTATTGGAACATTAGCAGATAAGTATAAAGCTATTGAGGCTGTTTTGTATGAGCGAAGAGTTGAATTAGCTTATGAGGGTAAACGTTTCTGGGATATACACCGATGGATGTTATATAGTGATGAGTCTGTTGATGGAATAGTTAATAATACTTGTTCTAAATTAGGTGTAGCACCTATTAATGGGACACAACGTACAGGTCATTATTTGCAATATAAAACCACAGCATCTTCGGATCCTTTGGCAAGTACTCGCACAAGTATTAGTGTTGATATTGATGCTGCTTCATCTACTTTTGATGCTCAGATTTTGGCTTTAGAAACTTATTACAAAAATAATTTTGTACTAGGAGATTTAAATACACCTATGGACAATGTTAGTGGTGTGGCTAGTTTTATTAAATGGAAGCCTAATTATTATATTAATGGTCTTCAAATGAATGTTTTAACGCTAAATCCATGGATTGTTCAAACTATAGGATGGAAAAATGCTGCTGGTTCAGCAGGTACATACAACTATCAAGAATAGTAATTTTATAACAAAGAAATGCCTGAAATTATTCAGGCATTTCTTCTAATTACACCTACCATTTTTAATCTAATAAATAGCAGTTCTAACCCAACTTTTTTATTAATTAAGAAAACTCTAAAATGAACAAATTAAATTTTTTATTAGCTTTTTTAGTTTTAGGAAGTGCGAATTGTTTTGCACAATATCCTAAAATATCACCTGAAGTACAGGCAAGAGAAAATGCGATTAAGGCGGAAGCAGAGAAGCTTTCTAATGAGGCTTGGGAAAGAGCTAAAGTGATTGTAGAACAAGAAGCAAGACAGGGAAAACCATTTGTGCCATGGGCATCGAGACCTACTGATTTACCACAGGCTTCCATTCCTGCTTTTCCAGGTGCTGAAGGAGGAGGAATGTATAGTTTTGGTGGTCACGGAGGTAAGGTTTTAACGGTAAATAGTATAGAGGACAGAGGGCCAGGTACTTTGCGTGAAGCTTTGGAACAAGGTGGTGCCAGAATAATCGTTTTTAATGTTTCTGGAATTATTAAATTAAAAAGTCCGTTAATTGTTCGTGCTCCTTATGTTACTATCGCAGGGCAAACTGCACCTGGTGATGGGATTTGCGTAGCTGGTGAAACAATTTGGATTAATACGCATGATGTGGTAATCCGTCATATGCGTTTCCGTCGTGGTGAAACTTTCGTAGGTCGTCGTGATGATGCTATTGGAGGAAACCCTGTTGGTAACGTAATTATTGACCACGTTTCAGCTACTTGGGGATTAGACGAGAATATGTCTTTCTACCGTCATATGTATGATGATGAAACAGGAGGACCTGAAAAGAAAATGGGTATTGTAAATGTAACCATTCAAAACAGTTTGTTTGCAGAAGGACTGGATACGTACAACCACGCTTTTGGAAGTACTTTAGGCGGTGAAAATTGTTCATTTGTTAGAAACTTATGGTCTTGTAATACCGGTAGAAATCCTTCTATTGGTTGGAATGGAATTTTTAATTTTGCTAACAACGTGATTTTTAACTGGGTAAACCGTTCTATTGATGGTGGTGATTATACGGCTCAGTATAATATCATCAACAACTATTTCAAACCAGGTCCTGCTACTAACAAAGATGAGCCAATTAGCTACCGAATTTTGAAACCGGAATCAGGTAGAAGCAAATTGCCTTACATGGTTTTTGGTAGAGCTTATGTAAACGGAAATGTAGTGGAAGGAAACGAGAAAGTTTCTAAAGACAACTGGAACGGTGGGGTACAAATGGAAAACAAAAAAGGAGAACATATGTCTTTTGAAGAAGCTTCTACTTATTTTCCTAAAATGCGTTTTGACAAACCATTCCCAATGCCGTGGTTGAAAAAGTTTATGACTGCTGATGAAACTTACGATTATGTGCTTAAAAATGTAGGTGCTAAATTACCAATAAGAGACGTGGTAGATACTCGTATTTTAAGAGTGGTGCAAACAGGAAAACCGGAATATGCTAAAGGTTTAGAAGGAAAAACTTTCTATCAGTTTGAACACCGTCGTTTACCAATGGATTCTTATAAGTTAGGAATTATTACTGATATTTCTCAAGTAGGAGGCTATCCTGAATACAAAGGAAAAGCTTATAAAGACTCAGATAAAGACGGTATGCCGGATGCTTGGGAGAAAAAATACGGTTTGAATCCTAATGATCCTTCTGATGCAAATGGAGATCTAAATGGTGATGGTTATACTAATATCGAAAAGTATATTAATGGTATTGATCCAACTAAAAAAGTAGATTGGAAAAACTTAGATAATAATGAAGATACTTTGGCTAAAAATGAACAAGGATTAGCTGAGTTTAAAAAGTAATTTAATTGTAAATGGCACACTTCTTGCTTCGTCTGTACATGATGAAGCAAGAATTTTGCTTTATAAAGATTAGATTTTAAAAATTTATTTTTATGAAAAATTACAAAAAAATAGTCATAGCAGTATTGTTAGGAGTTATGTGTTCAAACGTTGGAGCACAAACTAAAGTTGATCCGGAATACGTAAAAGTCACTAATGAAAGAGCGCAAAAAATTGTTAATGATTTGAAATTAGAATCAGCTAAAGATCAATTGGCCGTTAGAGATATCATTGCAGAGCAATACCGTTCATTGAATACCATTCATGAAACCCGTGATGCAAAAATTGCTGAAACTAAAAAGAGTATTACTGATAAAGAAAAACAACAAAAAGAGATTGAGCAATTAAAAAATGAAGCGGATAAAAAGATCTTATCACTTCATAAATCATATTTAAAAAAATTAAGCAAAAAGTTAAATAACAGTCAGATTGTTCAGGTAAAAGACGGAATGACTTATGGGGTTTTGCCTATAACTGTTGTAGGTTACAATGATATGTTGCCAAATTTAACTGCTGAACAAAAAAAGTACATTTATGATGCACTTGTTGAAGCAAGAGAGCATGCAATGGATGCGGGGTCTTCTAAAGAAAAACACGGTTGGTTTGGAAAATACAAAGGAAGAATCAATAACTATCTTTCTAAACAAGGTTATGATTTAAATAAAGAAAGTGCTGACTGGCATAAAAGATTGGAAGAAAGAGAAAAGAATAAAAAATAGTAGTTGTTTTGAGATTCTCAAAAACGTCAGTTCGAGTGTTTTTTATGTAATGAAATGAAGTAAAAAATGTATCGAGAACCGTTTTTGATAAACAAATAAATAATTCATTCTAAAAACCTCAAAAAATGAAAAACCAAATAAAGCAGCTATTAAGCTTAGGTATTTTACTGCTAAGTTCTTCTGTAATGCATGCGCAATATCCAGATATTCCAAAAGAGATTCAGGATAAAGCGGATGCTGTCTTAGCACAGGAAGAAGTTAGACTAGCAAAAATTTGGGCTGATAATCAGGATGTTTTAAAAAAAGAAGCTTTGCAAGGTCGTCCTTATTTACCTTGGGCATCTTATCCAAAAGATTTTGTACCGGCAGCAATTCCTGCTTTCCCCGGAGCCGAAGGTGGTGGCGCTTATACACAGGGTGGTAGAGGCGGAAAAATTTTCGTTGTAAACAGTTTAGAAGACAGTGGCCCGGGAACTTTTAGAGAAGCCTGTGAAGCTGTAGGAGCTAGAATCATTGTGTTTAATGTATCGGGAATTATTAAGTTGAAAAAACGCATCAGTATGCGTGCGCCTTATGTTACTATTGCGGGACAAACAGCTCCTGGTGATGGTATTTGTATTGCCAGCGAAACCTTAGAAATCGATACGCATGATGTTATTATCCGCCATATGCGTTTTAGAAGAGGAGCAACCGAAGTAACTCGTAGAGACGATGCTTTAGGAGGAAACGTAATAGGAAATGTTATTATTGACCACTGTTCAACAAGTTGGGGATTAGATGAAAACATCTCATTGTATCGTCACCAATTTCAGGCTAATCCAAAAGCCAAATTAGAAAAATTACCTGCTTGTAATATTACTATTCAAAATACCATTTCGGCAGAAGGTTTAGATACTTACAATCATGCTTTTGGAAGTACTATTGGAGGTTTGAACAGTACGTTTATGCGCAATCTTTGGGCAGATAATATTTCCCGAAATTGCTCAATTGGTATGTATGGCGATTTTAATTTTGTCAACAATGTAGTTTTCAACTGGTGGAATCGTTCACTTGATGGAGGTGATTATCGTTCGATGTTTAATATCATTAATAACTATTTTAAACCAGGGCCTATCACTCCAAAAGGAGAACCAATTAGTTACCGAATTTTAAAACCAGAATCAGGATATATAATACCTAAAGCTTTTGGTAGAGCTTATGTTGATGGAAATTATATTGACGGAGTTCCAGAAGTAACCAAAGACAACTGGAATGGTGGAGTTCAATTAGAAAATCTTACCTTCGAGCAGGCAAAGGATAAATTGGCTTTCATTAAGCAAAATAAGGCTTTTCCAATGCCTAAAATTACAATGATGAGTGCGCAGGAAGCTTATGAATTTGTGTTGAATAATGTTGGGGCTACTTTGCCAAAGAGAGATGCAGTTGATGAACGAATTGTAAAACAAGTTCGCACGGGAAAAATTGAAGTAAAAGACGGTTTAGAAAATGCTATTGGGAAGGAATTTATCAAAAGAAGATTGCCTGCTGATTCCTATAAAAAAGGAATTATTACTCATCCTGATCAGGTAGGAGGTTATCCTGAATACAAAGGTAAAGCTTATAAAGATTCAGATAATGACGGAATTCCTGATGCCTGGGAGAAAAAATATGGTTTGAATCCTAAAGATGCTTCAGATGCCAGTGGCGATTTAAACGGAGATGGTTATAGCAATATCGAAAAATACTTTAACGGAATTGATCCAACAAAAAAAGTAGATTGGACAAATGCTGATAATAATAGAGATACGCTTTCGGCTAGTTTACTGCAATAGTTTTTTAACTGTTTAAACCAATTATGAGTGTAGATTGGTCATTTAAAATAAAAAATAAACCATTAAGAAATGAAGATAGATTAAGCCTAAATTCTCTTAATGCCTTAATGGTTTAAAACAGTGATGCTGTTTTATAGTTATAAATGGTATTGTATGAAAAATAAATTTCAATATTCAAATAAAATAAATAGTTGTTTTAGCAAAATAATCAACAAGTGTCTTCGTATGGAGACACTTTTGTTGTTGTTTTTAGTAACTGCTTTAAATGCTCAAAATAATTTTCCAACAATCACTAAGGATAAGGCTGGAAAATTAATTAGGACTAAAGATAATTCAGGAAATGAAATCCCTGATTTCTCCTTTGCAGGTTATCGCGCTGCACAATATGCAATTCCTACAATTACGGTTAAGGCATTTGTACCTGCAATTTCTGGTGATGCTACAGCAACGATTCAGGCTGCGGTAGATTATGTGGCTTCGCTTAAGGCGGATGCCAACGGTTTTAGAGGAGCTGTTCTTTTAGACAAAGGAATTTTTAAGGTTTCGGGAGTTATCAATATTAAAGCAAACGGAATTGTTTTAAGAGGAAGTGGAGCCGGAAATAAGGGAACCGTTTTATTAGGAACAGGAACGAATAGAGAAGCAATTGTTAACATTTCAGGAATAAACAATCGTGTCCTAAAAGATAAATTTCAATTAGCCGAAGAATTTACAGCTTTAGGTGCGACTACATTAGCTTTAAAAAATACTCCGAATATTAAAAAAGGCGATCGTATTTTAGTGAATACTCCTATCAACCAACAATGGATTGATAAACTAGGCATGGTTGATTTTGGAGCAGAAACAGGATGGATAGGCTGGAAAAAAGATGATTTTGTCATTCGTGCCGATAGGGAAGTAACTCAGGTACAGGGGAACAAAATCACCATCGATGCGCCTTTGACGAATGCTCTGGACGAAAAATTATCGCAATCAGAAGTAGTGGTTTACAATTGGTCAGGTCGTATCAATAAAATTGGAGTTGAAAATTTGACGTTAAAATCGGAATTCGATACTACCAATCTAAAAGACGAGCAACACCGCTGGCATGGAATTTCGATTCAAAATGCAGAGGATATTTGGGTAAGACAAATTAATTTTGAACAATTTGCAGGTGGCGCGGTTTCGATTTTGAAATCGGCAAAAAGAATCACTGTTGAAGATTGTATTTCTTTGAATCCAATTTCAGAAATCGCAGCACATAGAAGAAATACTTTTTATACCGAAGGGCAACAAACTTTATTTCAACGTTGTTATTCGGAGTATGGCTATAATGATTTTGCTGTTGGTGGTTATGCCACAGCAGGACCAAATGTTTTTTTACAATGCGAATCCTATTTGCCTTACAGTTTCAGTGGTTCTATTGGAAGCTGGGCTACAGGAATTCTTTTTGACGTTGTTTTAATTGATGGAAATGCTATTAGTTTTAAAAACAAAGAACAGGATGCCCGCGGACTGGGATGGAATGCGGCTAATAGTGTAATCTGGGAATCATCGGCTTCTAAAATTGAAAATTACAGTCCGCCTACGGCTGACAACTGGGCATTTGGAGTTTGGGCACAATGGGCTGGAAACGGACATTGGGCTGATGTAAATAATCATATTTCGCCTAGAAGTTTGTATTATGCCTTATTGGAACAACGACTTGGTAAATTACCAATGCAGGCTCAAATTTTAGATTTGGGAACAGAACCTTCTTCGAGCCCAACGATTGAACAGGCTAGAATTCTTACTGCAGAATCCTATAAAAAGCAAACCACTTTAAAAGAGTGGATTAGTCAGGCAGCGACCAGAAATCCAATTGCTGTGAATTCCTCAAAAGCGAAAGTTTTTGATGAAGTTAAGGCAGAAATTAAATCAACTGAAGTGGCTTCAAAAATCGCCATTAAAAACGGACTTTTAATTTCTGATAAAGGATTGCTTACTGGTGAAACGATTGATATTCCCTGGTGGAGAGGAAGTTTGCGTGATAGCGAAATAGCTAAGTCAAGACCGCATATTACGCGTTTTGTACCGGGACATTATGGACTAGGTTATACCGATAATTTATCTGAAACAGTTCAGTTTTTAGTGGTTAATAACAAAGTGGCTTTGGATCATAATTATGGTTTGTGGTACGAACAACGTATGGCCGATCACGAACGCATTCGCAGGATGGATGCCGATGTTTGGGCTCCGTTTTACGAGCAACCTTTTGACAGAACCGGTCAGGGAATGGCTTGGGATCATTTGAGTAAATACGATTTGACCAGATTCAATAGCTGGTACTGGAATCGTTTAAAAACTTTTGCCGATTTAGCTGCCCAGCAGAATAAAATATTGATGAACCAACAGTATTTTCAGCATAATATTTTAGAGGCAGGAGCACACTGGTCCAGCTCACCTTGGCGTCCGGCCAATAATATTAACAATACAGGTCTTCCGGAACCGCCGCCTTATATGGGGGATAAGAGAATCTTTATTGCCGAGCAGTTTTATGATGTTAAAAATGAAAATATCAAAAAACTGCATCAGGGTTTTATCGAAAAAAGTTTAGTCAATTTTAAAGATAATGCCAATGTATTGCAGTTTACCAGTGCTGAATATACAGGACCTTTATCTTTCATGCAGTTTTGGATTGATGTGGTAGCTAATTACGAAAAAACACATCAAAACGAATCTAAAATAGCTTTGAGTGCTACTAAAGATGTACAGGATGCTATTTTAAATGATGCGGCCAGAGTTGCTACAGTTGATGTAATTGATATCAGATACTGGTATTATAAAGAAGACGGAAGTTTGTATGCTCCTCAGGGAGGCGTAAATTTAGCCCCAAGACAACATGCCCGTCAAATGAAAGTGGGTAAGGAAACCGATGAACAAACCTATAGAGCCGTTCGTGAATACCGTGATAAATATGCTGATAAAGCGGTTATTTATAATACTCCGGGAGCCAATAGATTTGGTTGGTCGGTTTTAATGGCTGGAGGTTCTTTGCCGGCTCTTCCTAAAATTAATATTGCCGGTTTTTATGAATCATTGACAAACATGAAAACGACTCAGGATGAAAATTACAATAGTGCTGTTTGGACTTTAAAAGACGATGGAAAGGCCTATCTTTTTTATCTGTTAAAAGCCAATAAAACGACTGTTGATCTATCAAAATATTCAGGTACTTATGAGGTGTTTTGGATTAATCCTGAAAATGGAAATGTGATTTCCAAAGAAACCATTCAAGGAAAAACCATTACTACTTTAACAGCGCCACAGGCAAAAGAAACTAAAATTGTAGCTTACTTAAAAAAGAAATAAAATGATAATATCGAAAACTATTGGCAGAATAATTACACTTCTAGGATTGAGCTTTGCGACTGTTTCCGTTCAGGGGCAGAACACAGCGAAGCCTTTGCAAAAACTTCAGGTTTCCTCTAACAAACACTATTTCCAAACTCAGGATGGAAAACCTTTCTTCTGGTTAGGAGATACAGGTTGGCTGACTTTTGGGAAATTAAGTCGCGAAGAAATCAATACTTATTTTCAGGATAGAAAAGCAAAAGGATACAATGTTATTCAGGTGATGGTGTTGCATAATATAACAGCAAAGAATGTTTATGGTGATGCAGCATTAGTTGATGCTGATTTGTCTAAACCATTGACTACTCCGGGTAATAATTTTAATAATCCTGATGAATATGATTTTTGGGACCATGTAGATTATGCCTTGGATGTTGCGCAAAAAAACGGAATTTATTTAGGAATGGTTCCGGTTTGGGGAACAAATATCAGTGCTAAAGACAGTAAAGTAACGCTGGCACAGGTTGAAAAATATGCGAAGTTTTTGGCCGATAGATTTAAGAACAGAACCAATGTTATCTGGTTGAATGGAGGAGATACCTATGGCGATAAATTCACAGCTATTTGGAATGCAATAGGGAATATTGTAAAGACGAATAATCCAGATCAATTGGTGACTTTCCATCCATTTGGTCGTACCGATTCTTCTGAAAATTATCATAATGCAAGCTGGCTGGATTTCAATATGTTCCAATCCGGTCACAGAAGATACGATCAGGATACCCTGCCAAATTCTTTCAAAGAAGACAATTACAAATTTGTGTTGAGAGATTTTGCTTTGAAACCAACTAAGCCAACTCTGGACGGAGAACCATCTTACGAAGGAATTCCTCATGGATTGCACGATACTTTACAACCTAAATGGAAAGATCAGGATTTAAGAAGATATGCTTATTGGTCAGTTCTTGCAGGAGGGGCCGGTTTTACTTATGGAAACAATGCAGTGATGCAAATGTATCACAAAGGCGAAAAGAAAGGCGCTTATGGAAACAAAGCCATTTGGAGTGATGAACTGAATGCTCCGGGTGCGGGTCAAATGCAGTTTGTAAAGAAATTAATCTTGAAACGAAATTATTTTAGTCGTGTTCCGGACGAATCGATTGTTGTTAATCAGGGTGTAAAATACGATTATCTGGCAGCAACCAGAGGTGAAAATTATGCGTTGATTTACACTTATAACGGGAGAACGATGTCTTTGAATATGGGTAAAATCAACGGAGACAAAGTTAAAGCGGCTTGGTTTAATCCTCGAAATGGAAAAGAAAAAGCAATAGGCAAATTTAAAAATACAGGGGTTTTACAATTTGATCCTCCAGGGGAAAAAGCAGATGGTAATGATTGGGTTTTAGTTTTAACATCAAAAAAATAATTTACTTCTCCTGCAAGGTTTATAAAACATTGTAGGTGTAATTGCTAAACATACAAATACCTATAAGGTCTGAAAAGACCTTGCAGGATATGAAAAAGATTAAAAACAACAATTATGAAAATTAAATCAATACTTATAATCTTTTGTTTCATTACAGCATTCAATACTGCTTTTGCTAAAAATGAAGGATGGATAAACATTCTGAATGCAGGTGGAAACAACAAAGGAATTTTGTGTACCAAAGCAATTCAGGCTGCCATTGATAAAGCTGCTGCGAATAATGGAGGAGGAACTATCTATTTCCCTGCCGGAGAATATTTAACAGGAGCTTTAAAATTGAAAAGTAATATCTGTATTTATGTAGATGCAGGGGCTGTTTTAAAATTCTCTGATAATTTTGATCATTATCTCCCTTATGTAGAAATGCGTTACGAGGGAATCATGATGAAAACGTTTTCACCATTGTTCTATGCTAAAGATGCCGAAAATATCAGCATTAAAGGAGGCGGTGTTATCGACGGACAGGGTAAAGCCTGGTGGAATGAAGTGTATCGAATTGAAAGTGCCAAAGGTCCAATTCCGGAGACTAAATACCAAACTATGTGGGTGGAGCAAAATAAAGGAATTGAGTATGAGGCTTACTACAAAAGAACTATTGATAAGCATTTTTTCAGACCTTCTTTTTTCCAGGTGCTGAATTGTAAAAATATTTTAATCGAAGGAGTTACGTTTAAGAATTCTCCTTTTTGGACCATAAACCCGGAGTTTTGCGATAATGTTACCATTACAGGAATTACCATTAACAACCCTCATTCGCCTAATACTGACGGAATCAATCCGTCTTCCTGCAAAAATGTACATATTTCTAATTGTCATATCAGTGTCGGTGACGACTGTATTACCATCAAATCAGGAAGAGATGCCGATGGTAGAAAATACGGCATGGCAACTGAGAATGTGACTATTACCAATTGTACCATGTTAAGCGGTCATGGTGGAGTGGTGATTGGAAGCGAAATGTCGGGCGGAATTAAAAAAATTACGATTTCCAACTGTGTTTTCGACGGAACCGACAGAGGAATCCGTTTGAAATCGGCTCGCGGTCGTGGTGGCGTTGTTGAGGATATTCGTGTAGACAATATTGTGATGAACAACATCAAAGAAAATGCTATTATAATGGATTTATTCTACGATAAATCGAGCAAAGAAGAACCGGTTTCAGAAAGAACACCTATTTTTAGAAACATCCATATTAGTAATTTAACCGGAACGAAGGTTAAAAAAGCAGGAACGATTAATGGAATTACTGAAATGCCGGTTCAAAATGTTTCTTTTTCGAATATCAACATTCAGGCAGAAGATGGATTTTCATTGAATACCGCTGATAATATAGAATTTCACGATGCAAAAATCACTACTACTATGGGAGCTTCATTTAAAATTGAAAGTTCCAATAATTTGATTTTGGATAATGTAGCTACCATGAAACCAATTGCTAATACGCCATTGATTAAATTAACAGATGTTTCTAATGTGATGATTAATAATAACTTCCCAATGTTTGCTACCGATGTTTTCTTAGAAGCTGATGGTGCTAAAACTAAAGGAATCTATTTGAAAAACAACGTTTTTAATAATGTGAAGAAAGTAGTCAATAAAGGAGCTACTTTGAGTGTTGGTGCTGTTGTTGAATAATTGAATTTAATCCTGCAAGGTTTCTAAAACCTTGTAGGTATTTGATAAAACCATACCTATAAGTTCAAAAAAAGACCTTGCAGGTTGAAAAAAATTAAACATGAAAAAAATTGCAATAGCATTATTAATATTAATTGGTTTATCCAGTTGTGTTTCTAAAAAAGGTGAAGCTTATCTGTTCACTTCTTTCAGGGAACCGGCAACAGCAGGTTTATATCTGGCTTCCAGCGAAGATGGTTACCATTGGAAAGATTTGGGTGGGCCTTATTTAAAACCCGAAGCCGGCAAAAGTAAAATCATGCGTGATCCTTCCATCGTAAAAGGGAAAAATGATGTGTATCACATGGTTTGGACTACCGATTGGAAAGGTGGAGACGGTTTTGGCTATGCCAGTTCCAAGGATTTAATACACTGGTCAGAGCAACAATACATCCACGTGATGAAAAACGAGCCTGAGGTAGTAAATGTATGGGCTCCTGAAATTTTCTATGATGACGAGCAGGATCAATACATCATTATTTGGGCTTCTACTATTCCGTTTCGATATGCAAAAGGACAGGAAGAAGAGAAAAACAATCACCGCATGTATTATGTAACGACAAAGGATTTCAAGACGTTTTCGGATACCAAATTGTTTTTCGAACCGGGTTTCAGTGTGATTGATTGTGTGCTTTTAAAACGAGCCAAAAACGATTATGTTTTGGTTTTAAAAGACAACACCCGACCAATGCGTAACATCAAAGTTGCTTTTGGTAAAACACCTTTAGGGCCATTCGAAAATATCTCTGAACCTTTAACAGCGTATCTTTCTGAAGGACCAACGGTTTTAAAGAAAGACAATGACTGGTTGATTTATTACGATAATTACGGAGCCAAAAATTACCAGGCAATCCGTACTTCTGATTTTAAGAATTTTGAAAATGTAAGTTCAAAAATTCAACTTCCGGAAGGACACAAGCACGGAACAATTACAACTATTTCAAAGAAGAAGTTGAAAAAGCTAATAGAAAAAAAGTAAAATATAATGCCACAGATTTCACAGATTAAAAAGGATTAGAAATCTTTAAAATCCGTAACCCGAGCGTTAGCGAATAGGCGAAGCAAATCTGTGGTAAAAAATTAAATAATAATGGTTCTATTTCAAAACATAAAAAGCAATGTTGCAAAGGCGACAACTATTTTGTTGACTTGCGGAGCAATCCATTCTGCTGTTGCACAAAACGATACGGTACGATATGTTGGAAAAACACTTTCTAATATCGATTATCATCATGGGCAATTACGACCTGCTGTTGGAGTTCATGCTACGCAAATCATGCGTGCCAGCCGTGAACATCCTGAAAAAGCAGACGGTTTTGGCTGGACTTACAATCACCAGCCGATGATGGCTTATTGGAATAATACTTTTTATCTGCATTATCTGAGTGACCCATCGGGAGAACATATTCCGCCAAGTCAAACGCTGATTATGACTTCAAAAGATGGAAATTCCTGGACTAAGCCTAAGGTGATTTTCCCTATTTACCGCATTCCTGACGGATGGAAAAAAGAAGGTGTGGAAGGAGTCGCTAAAAATTTGGATGCCATCATGCACCAGCGTATGGGATTTTATACTTCTTCGGATAAAAAATTATATGCTTTAGGATATTATGGCATCGCCATGGATGAAAAAGACGATCCGAATGACGGAAAAGGAATCGGTCGTGTGATTCGTGAGATCAAGAAAGACGGAAGTTTTGGTCCTATTTATTTCATTCGATACAATAAAACCTGGGATAAATCTAAATCGGCATTTCCATTTTATACGCAGTCAAATGACAAATATTTGAAAAAAGCCTGCGCCGAAATCCTTTCTAAACCACTGGTTTTACAACAATGGGTGGAAGAAGCCGATCGCGATGACGAATTGATTCCGTTGCAAAAACCGTATAAAGCTTTTAGTTATTACCATTTGCCAAATGGAAACGTAGTAGGTTTATGGAAACACGCTTTAACTTCGGTGAGTAAAGATGGCGGGAAAACCTGGGGATATACACCTTTACGCGCACCAGGATTTGTAAACAGTAATGCTAAAATTTGGGGACAAAAAACATCGGATAATCGTTATGCTACCTTGTATAATCCGTCAGAATACCGTTGGCCATTAGCTATTTCGACTTCAAATGATGGATTAAACTATACCGATTTATTGTTGGTTCATGGAGAAATCAGCCCGATGCGTTACGGAGGAAACTACAAATCGGCTGGTCCGCAATATGTTCGTGGAATTACCGAAGATAACGGAACACCGCCTGATGGAAAAATTTGGGTAGGTTATAGCGTGAACAAAGAAGACATTTGGGTGGCTTCAATTCCGGTTCCGGTGACTTCAGTTGTAAAAGAAAATGTAAACGATGTTTTCAATAATTTGCCTAATGGCGAAGAATTGAAGATGTGGAATACCTATGATCTTTCCTGGGCTTCGGCTAAAATAGAAAAGAAAGCCGATGGCGTAAAATGGCTGACTTTAAGAGATCATGATTTATTTGATTATTCCCGTGTGGAGCGAGTGATTCCTTTTGCACAAAAAATGGAAGCTACGTTTACAGTAAAACCGGAACAAAATAATCACGGTGTATTACAAGTTGAATTTCAAAATCGTCAAGGACTTCCTGCGGTACGATTGGTATTTGATTCGAATGGAGAAATAACGGCAAAAAATGGTGCCCGCTCTGGCGGTGTTGCTAAATATGAAGCTGGAAAAGAATATACCGTTACGGTTAAGTTAGATGTAAAAACACGTTCTTACACAGTAAAAGTAAATGATGGTAAAGAATCAACACGTATTTTTTATGCTCCGGTTGATGGTTTTGAACGCATCATGTTCCGTACAGGTGAACAACGTTATACTCCAAATCCGGATACAGCGCCTGATACAGAAGATTATGATGATTTAAAAAACACAGGAATGGAAATCCCGGAGGCTGTTTTTAATATTAAATCATTGGTTACAAAAAAGTTATAGTTTTTTACCATTAAGAAATTAAGGAAATTTAGCTGAATGCTTAATGATGCTTAATGATGCTTAATATCTTAATGGTTTAATTAAAAATTTACAAAGTGAATATTTCAAAAAACATAATATTTTTCTTTTGTCTTTTAGTGAGTTTCATTTCAAATGGACAAGTTAAAGTCAATAATTTAAGCTGTAATGCTGCTGTCAATCCTTTGGCGATAAGTATTGAAAAACCTGTTTTTAGTTGGAAAATAACTTCAAAAGGATTTAATATTTCACAAACTGCTTATCAGCTATTGGTAGCTTCTTCTGAAGAAAAACTGAAAAAAAACAATGGCGATATCTGGAACAGCGGAAAAGTAATTTCATCTAAAAATCTGCAAATTGCCTTCGGCGGAACTCCCTTAAAGAACGAAACGAAATATTTTTGGAAAGTCAAAGTCTGGAATCAGGATGGAGTAGTTTCAGGATGGAGCAGTCCGGCTTCTTTTAGAATAGCACCTTCGGTGAAAGATTTAAATCCTATTTGGATTGGGGCGATTACTAAAGCTGACAGTCATTTGCCGGAAGGCCGAAATTACCACACAGCCACTTTCAACAGACAGAAGAAAGACGCTTTAATCAATGCTGCTGATTCGTTGTCGCGTAGAAGTATTATGCTTCGCAAACCTTTTGAAGTAAAAAAAGAAATCAAAGAAGCTGTCGTTTACATTTCCGGTTTGGGACATTATGAACTGACGATTAACGCAAAGAAAATTGGCAACAGCGAGTTTGCACCTTTATGGACAGATTACGACAAAACGGTTAATTTCAATACCTACGAATTAAACGCTTCGCAATTTCAAAAAGGTGAAAACGTAATTGGAGTTTTGTTAGGTAACGGAATGTACAATACACTTGCTGAACGCTATTCGAAGTTTTATGTGAGTTTTGGACCGCCGACTTTATTTTTCAAAATGAAAGTGATTTATAAAGATGGTTCTTCGGCTATTATAAAATCCGATGAAAGCTGGAAATACAGCAAAAGCCCGATTACTTTCAACAGCATTTTTGGAGGCGAAGATTACAACGCTAATTTGGAACAAAAGGGTTGGAATAACAAAGGTTTCAATGATTCCAATTGGAAAAAAGTGGTTGTTCAGGAAGCTCCAAAAGGAATTTTGAAAGCTCAGGCGACTTCACCAATTATTGTTCAAAAACAATATGAGGTTAAGGAAGCAAAAGAACTGAAACCTAACTTTTATATTTTTAATATGGGGCAAAATCTTTCCGGTTTTCCAACTATTAAAGTGAAAGGGAAAAAAGGACAAACGGTTCGTGTTTGGGTGGGCGAAAGCCTGAATGAAGACGGAACTGTGGGTCAGGGAAAAACAGGGAAGCCGTATTATTATGATTACACTTTAAAAGGCGAAGGCATCGAAGAATGGCGACCTAATTTTAGTTATTATGGTTATCAATACGTTCAGATTGAGAACATCAATTACAAAGAAGATAAGAACAAAAATCTGCCAACATTGGTTGATTTGAAATCAAATTTCATTTACAATTCATCAGGTGAAGCGGGAACTTTTGAATGTTCTAATGATATTTTCAACAAAACCCATTGGCTGATTAATAATGCTATAAAAAGTAATTTTCAAAGTGTTTTCACCGATTGTCCGCAACGTGAGAAATTGGGGTGGATTGAGGAAATTCACTTAAACGGGCCAGGATTGTTTTTTAATTACAATCTGGAAAGTTTTATTCCTGCTACAATGCAGAATATTTCCGATTCACAACGTGACAATGGTTTAATTCCAACGATTGTTCCTGAATATGTTGTCTTTGGAGGTGATTTTACCGATTCACCTGAATGGGGTGTGACGGGAGTGATTTTGCCTTGGATGTATTACGAATATTATGGCGATGCTTCATTGTTGGAGAACTATTATCCCGTAATGAAAAACTATGTGGATTATTTAGGCACAAAAGCCACAGGCCATATCGTGTCACACGGATTGGGCGATTGGTATGATTACGGGACACACGCAGCGGGGTATTCTAAAAATAGTCCGATTGCACTTTCGGCGACAAGCCATTATTTCTATGGAGCAAGTTTGGTAGCCAAAGCTGCTAAACTACTGAATAAAACAGAAGATATTGCGAAATATGAAACCCTGACTTCGGATATTAAAAAGGCATTTAACCATAAATTTTTTAATGCCGAAACCAAACAATACGGAACGGGAAGTCAGTTTAGCAATGCTGTTCCGTTGTTTTTGAACATGGTTGCTCCGGAAGATAAGCAGGCGGTGTTAGACAATTTGGTTAACGACATAAAAGCCAGAAATTACAGATTGACTACAGGAGACGTGGGGAATCGTTATTTATTTCAGGTTTTGGCTGATAATGGTTTGAATGAGGTGATGTATAAAATGAACAATCATTATGATGCACCGGGATATGGTTTCCAGATTAAATTTGGTTTGACCACTTTGACAGAACAATGGGATCCGAGAAAAGGAAATTCATGGAATCATTTTATGATGGGACAAATTGAGGAATGGTTTTATAAAAGTCTGGTAGGGATTGTTCCGGATGTTGAAAATCCGGGATTCAAACATTTCTTTATCCAACCGGAGTTGGTAGGCGATATGACTTTTGCGAAAGCAGATTACCAATCGATTTATGGAAAAATTGCTTCGTCTTGGGAAAAGAAAGATGGAAGATTAATCCTGAAAGTCGAAATTCCGGCTAATACCACGGCAACAATAAAAATGCCGGTAAAAAAGAACGCTGTTATCAAAATAAATGGAAAAATACTAAGCGATTCTAAAAATGTTCTGAAAGTTTTGGATAATGAAGACAAACCTTCATTTATCTTAGGTTCAGGTATATATGTGTTAGAGTGTGCTTTGTAAATGAAAATAAAATGATAAATTTAAGGATGAAACGGAATCAAATGAAAGGGTTGTTGCTGATGGTGTTTTTGTTTTTGGCTGTGCCAAAAATGGAAGCGCAAACCTCTGATAATAATTATCGTGGGACTATTTCAAAGACCGTCCAAAAGATTGAGTCCATTTTTAAGGTAACTATCAAAGACAAAGATGGTTTGCTTAAAGATAAGGAACTGGATTATACCGATTGGAGAATCCGTCAGGGGAATTTAGAAGTTTCATTGACAGCGGTTTTGGCTCCTTTTGAGTTGACTTATTTCAAAGAAAACGATTCTACATATGTGATTCGAAAATTTGAATATGCCAGAAGATCGGCAGCTGTGGGCAAAGAACGTTTGGAATATTTGGCTGATTTGTATCCTAATCTAAATGCCTGGGAAACCAGAAAAGCCGATTTGAAACAATGTATTATCAGTTCGATTGGTTTAGACAAAGCTCCGGCAATGCCAAAGACAAAACCAATTTTGACTTCAAAAAGAATTTATAAAGATTACAGTGTAGAAAATATTGGATTGGAAATCATACCGGGAGTTTATGCTACGGGTTCCATTTACAAACCCTATCCGTTAAAAGGAAAAGCGCCTGTGGTGATTACGCCTAATGGGCATTTCGGGGATGGAAGGTATCGAAAAGACCAGCAATTGCGTTGCGCTGTTTTGGCTAAAATGGGAGCGGTTGTAGTTGATTTTGATTTGTTTGCCTGGGGCGAATCTACTTTACAGTTTGATGCCACTTTGCATAGAAACAGCATTGCTCAAACCATTCAGGTTTTAAGTGCCGAGCGATTATTAGATTACATGCTTTCGCAAAAGTATATTGATAAGAACAGAGTGGGAGTTACCGGTGGTTCCGGTGGCGGTTCGATGACGATGTTTTTGGCTGCGATTGATGACAGGATAACAGTTTCGGTTCCGGTGGTGATGACTTCTTCTCATTTTGTGGGTGGTTGTCCATGCGAAAGCGGTCGTGGTTTACATCTTTGTGGCAACGGAACGAATAATGCTGAAATTGCAGCAATGGCAGCTCCAAAACCACAACTAATTGTTTCTGACGGTGGCGACTGGACCAGTACCGTACCCGAATTGGAATTTCCGTTTATTCAAAAAACCTATGGTTTGTATGGAAAGGAAAATTTAGTTGAAAATGCTCATTTTCCTAAAGAAGGGCATAATTATGGAGAGTCTAAACGTATGGCGATGTATCCTTTTATGGCAAAGTATTTAGGTTTGGATTTGAAAAAAGTGCAAAATGAAAAAGCCGAAATTGACGAATCGACTTGTGTGATTGAGCTTTATGAAAAGATGTTTGTTTTTGGAGCTAAAGGTGAAAATTTACCTAAAAATGCTTTGAAAGATATCAATCAATTATATGCTCTTTTTGGAGAGAAGAATCTGAAAGTTTCTGAAGATAAAAAATAAATTTTTGCCACAGATTAAAATGATTATCACAGATTAAGTAAAGTGATTATTGGAAAATCCTTTTAATCTTTCTAATCTGTGGCTAAAAAAAATAACTATATGAAGTTAAAAAATAAAATACAAC
This sequence comes from Flavobacterium flavipallidum, assembly GCF_038289905.1. Classification (NCBI taxonomy): domain Bacteria; kingdom Pseudomonadati; phylum Bacteroidota; class Flavobacteriia; order Flavobacteriales; family Flavobacteriaceae; genus Flavobacterium; species Flavobacterium flavipallidum. The sequence continues at coordinate 184,817 of NZ_JBBYHU010000003.1, forward strand.
AAATTGGTGTTGGGATTCTAATCGTTTTAGGAAGCCACAATATTTTAGCACAAACTAAAAACAATTTAAAATTGTGGTACAATAAACCATCTGCTATCTGGAACGAAGCTTTGCCATTGGGTAATGGTCGTTTGGGAGCGATGGTTTTTGGCGACCCTTCAGTTGAGCGTTTGCAATTGAATGAAGAAACCATTTGGGCGGGTTCTCCTAATACCAATGCGCATGATAAATCGATTAAGGCTTTGCCAATTGTTCGAAAATTAATTTTCGAAGGAAAATACAAAGAAGCGCAGGATTTGGCAACCCGTGATATCATGTCGCAAACCAATGATGGTATGCCGTATCAGACTTTTGGGAGCGTGTACATTTCGTTTAACGGCCATAACGAGTACAAAAATTATTACCGTGATTTAGATATTGCTAATGCAACAGCTTCCGTTCAATATGAAGTAGATGGTGTTACTTATAAAAGGGAAGTATTGACCGCTTTTGCCGATCAGGTGATTGCAGTAAAGTTATCGGCAAGCAAAGCCGGGAAGATTACTTGTAATGTGATGATGAACAGCCCGATTGATAAAACCATTTCTTTCTCGGATGAGAACGAAATAGTAATGACCGGAACGGGAACTAATTTTGAAGGTGTAAAAGGAAAAGTAAAATTTGAAGGTCGATTGGCAGTTCAAAATAAAGGCGGAAAAGTAACTTCAAAAAACGGAGTTATAAGTATCAATGGCGCAGATGAAGCTACTTTGTACATTTCGATAGGAACAAATTTTGTAGATTATCAAACTTTAGATGAAAACCAATCTGCAAAATGCAAATCGTATTTAGCCGCCGCTTTGCCAAAATCATATGAAACCATCAAAAAAAATCATGTGTCATTTTATCAAAAATATTTTGATAGGGTGAGTTTGGACTTAGGAACTAACGAAAATGTAAAGAAAACTACCGATGAACGAATTCGTGATTTTGCTAAAGTATTCGATCCGCAACTGGCAGCCATGTATTTTCAGTTTGGTCGTTATTTGTTGATTTCGTCTTCGCAACCGGGTGGGCAACCAGCAAATTTGCAAGGGATTTGGAACGATATGGTTTCGCCACCCTGGGATAGTAAATATACGATGAACATTAATGCCGAAATGAATTATTGGCCGGCTGAGCTTACCAATCTTTCCGAAATGCACGAGCCTTTTATCCAAATGGCAAAAGAATTGAGTGTTACCGGTGCCGAAACAGCCAAAACAATGTACAATGCCCGCGGTTGGGTTTTGCATCATAATACTGATATTTGGCGAATTACCGGGCCTGTAGATCAGGCAGCTTCAGGAATGTGGCCAACTGGTGGCGCCTGGGTTTGTCAGGATTTGTGGGAACGTTATTTGTACACTGGTGATAAAAAATACCTAGCTGAGATTTATCCAATTATGAAAGGTGCAGCGCAGTTCTTTTTAGACTTTATGGTTGTCGACCCGAATACCAATTATTTGGTGGTAGTGCCTTCAGCTTCGCCAGAAAATGTACATGCCGGGGAAGATGGAAAATCAACTATTGCTTCGGGAACGACAATGGACAATCAGTTATTATTTGATTTGTTTACCAATGTAATTAAGGCTACTAAAATCCTTTCGGAAGATATCGCTTTTGCAAATGAAGTAAAAGTAGCTTTGGCTAAAATGCCTCCAATGAAAGTGGGAAAACACAATCAGTTACAGGAATGGCAAGAAGATTGGGATAATCCAAAAGACAATCACCGTCACGTTTCGCATTTGTACGGCTTGTTTCCAAGTAATCAGATTTCGCCAATTAAAACTCCCGAATTATTTGAAGCAGCTAAGCAATCGTTGATTTATAGAACCGACGAATCAACCGGATGGTCGATGGGTTGGAAAGTGAATTTATGGGCTCGTTTATTAGACGGAAATCACGCCTACAAATTGATTCAGGATCAATTGCATTTGGTCACTCCTGAACAACGAAAAGGTGGCGGAACTTATCCGAATATGTTGGACGCACACCAGCCATTTCAGATTGATGGGAATTTTGGTTGCACCGCCGGAATTGCCGAAATGCTGATGCAATCTCAGGAGGGTGCGATTCATTTATTGCCAGCTTTGCCAACCGTTTGGAAAAACGGCTCGATAAAAGGATTAGTTGCCAGAGGAGGATTTGTAATTGATATGGAATGGAAAAATAATAAAGTTTCGACTTTGAAAGTGTATTCAAAATTAGGAGGAAACTGCCGATTGAAATTAGAAAACACATTAAAAGCAGACAAAGGAATTGCGCTTAAAAAAGCAAAAGGTAAAAACCCGAATCCGTTGTTTTATGAGGTGGAAGTGAAAAAACCAATAATTTCTAAAGAAGCAAAATTGCCTAAAGTGCAGTTGCCAAAGTACAATGAATACGATATTGTCATGAAAGCTGGTGAAACCTATACATTTTACGGGAATTAATAATTCAACAGAATATTCCCCTCCATTGGAGGGGTGCCCGAAGGGTGGGGTGGGAAAAAACACCCCGGCTTTCAGCCACCCCTCTTGAAAAGAGGGGAATAATAAAAAAATAAATTAAAATGTTTACAAATTTTAAATACAAAATAATCGCTTTTATAGTTTTGATTGCTTCATTAAGCAGCTGTAAATCGGGTGCGGGATACTCCTCAAAAGGAAAAGGAGCTGTGTTGAAAGCCGATAATTTCAAACATTATGTGGATTATTTCAATACGATGGAAGACGAGAATCTGAAATTTGCGATTCCAAATGACAGTGCGTGGGCTTGGATGGAAAAGAATATTCCGTTGTTCGAATGTCCTCAGCAGAATTTTGAAGAAATCTATTATTATCGTTGGTGGACGGCTCGAAAACACATCAAGAAAACGCCGCTTGGTTTCGGGATTACCGAGTTTTTGGTCGATCGTTCCTATGCGGATAAATACAATTTGATTGCTTGCGCTGTTGGGCATCATATCAATGAATTTCGCTGGGTTCACGATCCAAAATACATTGAGCAGGATGTGAAAATCTGGTACCGTGGCAATGATGGAAAACCGATGAACAAATTGTATAAATTCAGCAGTTGGACAGCTGATGCTTTGTACAATCGTTATTTGGTGAATAAGGATAAAAAATTCTTATTGGATATGTATCCGGATATGGTGACCGATTATGCGGTTTGGGAAAAAGACCGTCAGCGCAAGGATGGTTTGTTCTGGCAGCATGATGTAAAGGACGGAATGGAAGAATCCTTGAGTGGCGGACGTAAAGTACAAAATGCCCGCCCGACGATCAACAGTTATATGTTCGGTAACGCGATGGCGATTGCAAAAATGGCCGCAATGAAAGGCGATAAGGAAGCGGAGACCAAATTCAAAGCCAAAGCCGATGTATTGCAACAATTGGTAGAAACCAAATTATGGAATCCGAAAAGCGAATTTTTTGAAACGTTTACAGAGAAAGACACTTTAGCTCAGGTTAGAGAAGCCATTGGATTTATTCCGTGGTATTTTAATTTGCCAGAGCAAAATAAAGGTTTTGAAAAAGCCTGGGAACAGATCAAGGACGAAAAAGGATTTTCGGCACCTTTTGGTTTGACAACTGCCGAGAGAAGAAGTCCGCGTTTCAGGACTCATGGAACCGGAACCTGCGAATGGGACGGAGCGATCTGGCCTTTTGCCACTTCACAGACGTTGACGGCTTTGGCCAATGTGTTGAACAATTATGAACAGAAGTTTGTTGGCAAAACCGATTATTTCAAACAGATGAATTTGTATGTTGAATCGCAATATTACCGTGGGCGACCTTATATTGGAGAGTATCTGGACGAAACGACAGGCTATTGGTTAATGGGCGACAGAGAGCGAAGCCGTTATTACAACCATTCGACTTTTAACGATTTGATGATTACAGGATTGGTGGGTTTACGCCCAAGAGCGGATGAGAAAATTGAAGTTAATCCGTTGATTCCACAAGAAAAATGGGATTGGTTCTGTCTGGATAATGTGTTATATCACGGAAATATTATTACGATTCTTTGGGACAAAACCGGAGAAAAATATGGTAAGGGAAAAGGTTTCAGAATTTTTAAAAATGGAAAAGAGGTTGCCGCTTCTGAGAGATTAGAAAAATTAGTGGCGGAGTGAAACTGTAAATATTTAAATGCAGATTCGGTGTCAGTTCGAGCGCAGTCGAGAACTAGTAGGGCATCTCGACTGCGCTCGATGTGACAAAAATGAGATTAAAAGAATCTGTCTAAATCTGCGAAAACTGCGTGAAATAAAATAAAACTTATGAAAAAAATAATTCTACATACATTCCTTCTTATTGCATCACTCTGTTTTTCTTTGGCGCAAGCCCAAAATAAAATTAGTGTCACAAATTTGCAATGCGAAATGCTTAACAATCCGGAAGGAATTGATGTTTTGCAACCGCGTTTGAGCTGGCAAATAAAAGCAGATGTGAATGATGTTAAGCAAACGGCTTATCAAATTTTGGTGGCTTCGACTTTAGAAAATCTAAATTCTAATAAAGCTGATTTGTGGGATAGCGGAAAAGTAACAAGCAACGAATCGGTCAATGTTATTTACAACGGAAAAAAACTAAAAGACAGAGATAATGCCTTTTGGAAAGTAATCGTTTTTACAAATAAAGGAGAAATAAAATCGGCTACAACTGCCCATTTCAGCATTGGGATTTTAACTTATGCCGACTGGAAATCGACACGCTGGATTGGTTATGAAAAATTGTCGAAAGATGATAGCATTTCTCAATATTCGAAATTATCAGCCCGTTATTTAAGAAAAGAAATTGATGTAAAAAAGCAGGTCAAAAATGCTAAAGTTTACATCATGGGAATGGGTTTGTATGAGTTGTATATCAACGGGAATAAAATTGGCGATCAGGTATTGGCTCCCGTTCCGACGGATTATACCAAAAACGTAAAATACAATGTTTTTGATGTGACTTCGCAATTGAAGGAAGGCAAAAATATGCTGGGAACGATTTTAGGAAACGGACGTTTTTTTGCAATGCGTCAGGATTACAAACCGTATAAAATCAAATCATTTGGTTTGCCTAAAATGGCTTTGCAATTATTTGTCGAATATACTGATGGAACAAAAGATGTAATTAGAACAGACGATACCTGGAAATTAACTACCAACGGACCAATTTTATCGAACAACGAATACGACGGTGAAGAATACGATGCCCGTAAGGAAATGGAGGGTTGGAATACGATTAATTTTGATGATTCATCTTGGGTAAATGCCAGATATGTGCAGGAACCGGGTGGTTTTTACGAAGCGCAGATGACGCCGAATATGAAAATCAAAGGTGAAGTAAAACCGATTTCAATCAAAGCGACTGCAAAAGGAACTTATATTCTCGATATGGGTCAGAATATGGTGGGCTGGTTGCAATTGAAAGTGAAAGGAAAAAGTGGCGATCAGGTTACCATGAAATTTGCCGAATCCCTACAGGCAGACGGTTCGTTGTACATCGCCAATTTGCGTGATGCTAAAACGACTGATGTCTATACCTTGAAAGGTGAAGGAGAAGAAATATGGGAACCGCGTTTTATATTTCACGGTTTCCGTTTTGTAGAAATTTCGGGTTTTCCAACGAAACCAACAGTCGATAATTTTGTTGGGAAAGTGGTGTATGACGATATGAAGACGACGGGAACTTTCGAATCTTCGAATGCGACGATGAATCAAATTTTCAAGAATGCGCAATGGGGAATCAGCGGGAATTACAAAGGAATGCCTATTGATTGTCCGCAACGTAACGAGCGCCAGCCTTGGTTGGGAGACCGAACTACGGGTGCTTATGGTGAAAGTTTTCTATTTGATAATCAAACGCTGTACGCAAAATGGCTGGATGATATCAAATATTCGCAAACACAAGATGGTGGATTGCCCGATGTGGCACCGGCTTTCTGGCGTTATTACGGTGACAATGTGACCTGGCCGGGAACCTACATCACGGTGGGTGATATGTTGTACCAACAATTTGGCGATGCGGAAGTGATTATAAAACAATACCCTACCATGAAAAAATGGATGTTGTACATGGAGGAAAATTATCTGGAAAATGATTTAATGGACAAGGATAAATACGGTGATTGGTGCGTTCCGCCGGAATCATTGGAATTAATCCGTTCCAAAGATCCAGCCCGTATGACGGATGGTCAATTGTTGTCGAGTGCATTTTATTACCAGCTTTTGAATATCATGAAAAAGTTTGCTGTAATCTCAAATGCTAATGCTGATATAGCGCATTATGATGATTTGGCAACCCGAATCAAGAAAGCTTTCAATGCCAAATTTTTAAATACGGACAAAAACTATTACGCCAATAATACGGTAACTGCAAATGTGTTGCCTTTGGCTTTTGGGATGGTTCCTGAAAATCTAAAAGACAAAGTCTTTCAAAGTATGGTGCACGAAGTCGAGGTAACCAAGCAAGGGCATATCAGCACAGGAGTTATCGGAACGCAGTTTTTGATGCGAACGCTGACGAATTTTGGAAGAGGAGATTTAGCTTATAAACTGGCTTCCAATAAAACCTATCCAAGTTGGGGTTTCATGGTCGAAAACGGTGCAACAACCATTTGGGAATTATGGAACGGAAACACCGCTGATCCATCGATGAATTCGCAAAACCACGTGATGCTTTTGGGTGATTTGATGATTTGGTACTACGAAAATATGGCGGGAATCAAGAGTAATCCTGAAACTCCGGGTTTCAAACAAATTATTATGAAACCGGATTTCAATGCAGGATTGACTTTTGTGAATGCTTCATACGAGTCCATTCATGGGTTAATAAAAAGCAATTGGAAAAAGGATAAGAAAGGTTTGGAATGGAAAATTAGTATTCCGGCAAATACTTCGGCTTTAGTGTATTTACCAACCGCAGATTCTAAACAGATTACAGTAAATAAAACAAAATTGGAGAAGGCCTCGATTACATTTAAAGCAGAAGGAGACCAACAAGTTTTAAGTTTACAATCAGGAGATTATTCGATAAGTTTAAAGTAAAAAGATAATTATATAATTAAATAAAAATGAGAGGATTTAAAATAGCATTACTGCTGGTAGGACTAATAACATTAGGAAGTTGCGGTGTTTCTTTAAAAAATAAGACTTGGAAAGAAGGCATCTTAGTAGATGAATTTATTTATGAAAAAGCCCCTTATCCGTCCTGTCATGCGGTAACAATTGTGGAGGCAACCAATGGTGATTTAGTAGCTTCCTGGTTTGGAGGAACGCATGAAAGGCATCCGGATGTATGTATTTATGTAGCTCGTAAACCAAAAGGAAGCGATAAATGGACGGAAGGAATTCAGGTGGCTGACGGAGTTATGAAAGATGGACCAAGATTACCAACCTGGAATCCGGTTCTCTACCAAATTCCAGGTGGTGATTTGATGTTATTCTATAAAATTGGACCAAAGCCATCAGAATGGTGGGGAATGCTAAGAAGGTCTAAGGATGGTGGAAAAACATGGTCGGAAGCTGAAAAAATGCCTGACGGATTCTTAGGACCAATCAAAAACAAACCGGTTTTATTAAGTAACGGAACATTATTGCTTCCATCAAGTATTGAAGGTGACGGATGGAGACTTCGTATGGAATCAACTCCTGATTTTGGTAAAACATGGGTGATGGGAGATACTTTACCAAGAGGGAAACAAAAAATCAATGCGATTCAGCCAAGTATTTTGTTCCATAAAGACGGAAGTATTCAGGCGATTGGAAGAACCAGAAACAGAGCTGTTTTTAGTACATTTTCTAAAGACAACGGAAAAACTTGGTCAGATTTAGAGTTAATTGGATTGCCGCAAAATAATTCAGGAACTGATGCGGTGACTTTGAAAAACGGAAAACACCTACTAGTTTACAATCACGTTTTGCCTCCGGGAACGGAAGCTAAAGGACCAAGAACACCATTGAACGTTTCAATTTCTAATGACGGAATCAATTGGAAAGCCGCTTTGGTTTTAGAAGATTCAAAAATCAGTCAATATTCGTATCCATCGATGATTCAAAGTTCAGACGGCATGGTGCATGTGGTTTATACCTGGAGAAGAGAAAGATTGAAATATGTGAAAATTGATCCAACTAAATTAAAATCAATTCGCATTAAGAACGGAATCTGGCCTGGACAAGAAGGTGTGGAAGTGAAAGCGGTTAAGGCGGAAGAAGAATAAGAATTTAAATAGAACCATTAAGGAGTTAAGAAAATTAAGCAAGGAACTTAATAAACTTTATTTCTTATTGGTAAAAAAGAAATTATGAACGTATTGAATTTTAAAAAGAACTTATTTGTTGTAATGTTTTTGTTACTAGCAGGAACATGCAATAATTTGGTTTTTGGACAAGCCAAAAAGAATCGAAAATACAAAGTTGCGGTATGCGATTGGATGATTCTAAAAAGACAAAAATTAGGTTCGTTCGAATTAGCAAGCCAACTCAAAGCTGACGGAATCGAATTAGACATGGGCGGTTTAGGAAATCGTGAAACTTTTGACAGCAAACTGGCTAATCCTGTTGAGGTGAAAAAATTCAAGGATAAGTCTAAGGAATTCAATGTAGGGATTTCGTCTATTGCCATGTCAGGTTTCTACGGACAATCTTTTGCAAAGCGTGAAACCGTAAAAAGAATGGTTCAGGATTGTATCGACGCTATGAAAACCATGAATGTAAAAGTGGCTTATTTGCCATTGGGAAATCAATGTGATCTGAGAAAAAATCCCGAATTACGTCCTGTTATTATCGAACGTTTGCGTTGGGCAGGAAAACAGGTGGCTAAAATAGGTGGTGTTATCGCTGTTGAAACGACTCTGGACGCCGCTGCCGAAAAAGCATTTTTAAAGGAAATTGGATGCAAACGCATTAAGAGTTCGTTTAATTTTTCGAATGCTATTGAAAATAAAAAAGATATCGCTAGCGAACTTAGTATTTTAGGTAAAAAACATTTGGCTCAAATTCATGCTTCCAACACCGATGGTTTTTGGTTGCAAAATGACAAAAAGATAAACATGCCTAAAATCAAAGCCGCTTTAGATAAGATGAACTGGAAAGGCTGGCTGATTGTGGAACGCTCTCGTGACACTACAGATGTACATAATGTAAAAGGGAATTACGGGGCAAATGTGGCGTATTTGAAGAAAATTTTTCAGAATTAAATTATTTAGCCACAGATTTTAAAGATTAAAAGGATTTCTATAATCTGTGAAAATCTTTTAAATCTGTGGCAAAAAATCAAGATTATAATTTGTGCTAATTTACTTCGTCAGTTCGCTGTCGCTCGGGTGTGCAATTTGTGGTCAAAAAATAAAAAATACAATGAAATATATAAGTTTACTTTTTTTAAGTTTTTACGTCTCTTTTGCAACGGCGCAAAGCCTTACGATTGTTCGTGATGCCAATGCACCAAGAGCACAATTTGGTGCCGAAAAACTAGCTGAAGTGGCAAAAACAAAAGGATTCAAAGTCTTTTTTGCTGATAAAGCACCTAAAAAATCAAAAGACAAAGTAATTATCATTGGCGAAAAAGGAACTGATTTTTGGAAGCTAAACACCAAGAGCGCTAAGCTTGATGATAGTCAATTAACGAAGAAGGAAGGTTTCCAAATCAGCTCTGAAAAAAATACTATTTTTATTGAAGGTGTTGATGCTTCGGGTGTTTTGTATGGCGCCTTAGAATTGGCAGACCGCATTAATGAAGAAGGTAAAATTCCATCAGAAATTAATATTCAGGACAGTCCTGAAATGGTGCTTAGAGGGACTTGTATTGGTATGCAAAAAACGACTTATCTCGAAGGTCGTGGCGTTTATGAATATCCTTATACGCCTAAAAGTTTTCCGTGGTTTTATGACAAAGTACTTTGGATAAAATACTTGGACATGATGGTCGAAAACCGTTTGAATTCCCTGTATTTGTGGAACGGACATCCATTTGCTTCTTTGGTAAAACTAAAAGATTATCCGTTTGCCGTTGAAGTTAGCGATGAAGATTTTAAGAAGAATGAGGAAGTGTTCAAATTTCTTACCGAGGAAGCTAACAAAAGAGGGATCTGGGTGATTCAGATGTTTTATAACATTATTCTTTCGAAACCTTTTGCCGATCATTATAATCTAAAAACTCAGGAAAGAGAACGTGTGATTACACCGTTAATAGCTGATTATACTCAAAAATCAATCACTGCATTTATAGAAAAATATCCTAATGTGGGATTGTTAGTGTGTTTGGGTGAAGCAATGAATACGGTTGAAGACGATGTGAATTGGTTTACCAAAACGATTATTCCGGGAGTAAAAGACGGAATGAAAGCTTTAGGAAAAACTCAGGAACCACCAATTATTTTGCGTTCTCATGATACAGATGCTCCGGCAGTAATGGCTAAAGCTTTGCCTTTGTACAAGAATTTATATACCATGAGTAAGTACAACGGCGAGTCGTTAACAACCTATACTCCAGGCGGACCTTGGGGCGAAACACACAAACAACTGAGCTCTTTAGGTTCAATTCATATTGAGAATGTACATATTTTGGCCAATTTGGAGCCATTTAGATACGGTTCGCCTGATTTTATCCAAAAAACCGTAAAGGGAATGCACAGTATTCACGGTGCGAATGCACTGCATTTATATCCACAGGCATCCTATTGGGACTGGCCTTACTCGGCAGATAAAACCAAAACAGGTGAGCGTTTACTGGAAATGGATCGCGACTGGATTTGGTATAAAGCATGGGCAAGATATGCCTGGGATAGTCAAAGAGATCGCAATCAGGAAGTTGTTTATTGGGATAAGGAATTTGAAAAAAAGTACAGTACAGATGCTGCAGCCGGAAAGAATATTTTGGAAGCCTATGAGCAAATTGGCGAAATTGCACCTAAAACACTTCGAAAATTCGGAATTACCGAAGGAAACCGTCAAACTTTGTTGCTGGGAATGTTTGAAAGCCAATTGGTCAATCCGGCTAAATGGCGTGTCTATCCTGGATTTCATGAAAGCTGTGGCCCTCCGGGAGAATTGCTTCAGGAATATGCCAAAAAAGAATGGAATCATGAAGCACATTCGGGTGAAACACCACCACAATTGATCAGTGAAATTGTCCAACATGGAAAAATTGCAGTCGAGGCGATTGATAAAGCGGATCCATTTGTAACCAAGGAAAAAGAGGAATTCAATCGCTTGAAAAATGATGTCTATTGTTATAATGCCTTCGCCAATTGCTTTTCTGAAAAAGTCAAAGCAGCCATGTTAGTATTGCGTTTTGGTTATTCAAATGATATCAGTGATTTGGATAAAGCAGTTCCTCACTTGGAAAAAGCATTGAAATACTATGAAGAGTTGGTAAAACTGACTAAAGATTCGTATTGGTATGCCAATAGTATGCAAACAGCGCAACGTCGAATTCCTATTGGAGGCGATGATGGAAACAACAAAACCTGGGCGGAATTGTTGCCGCATTATGAGCGCGAATTGGCTAATTTAAAAAGAAATATCAGTCTTTTAAAAGATGCTAAAAACGGTAAAATTACTCAAAAAGCAGTTGTACCATGGAAAACAGCAAAAGTTACTGTATTGAGTCCAAAAGCAGCAATTTATGAAGTAAAAGAAGGTACAAAAGTATATGGAACTGACATTTCTGAATTGGTCAAAGTAGCTCCGGAACTAAAAAACTTAAAAGGAATTTCATTAGTGGAAGACCAGCAAAATACACAAGGGACAACTTTGAAATTCAAGAATGACAAGGCTGTAAAACTGGTGGTAGGTTATTTTAATTCCGACCAAAAACGCTTTTTGTTTCCGCCAAGTTTGGAAACCAATGCTGCCGGAAATGAAAGAGGAGAAGCTGAAGTAATTTTGGCGAATGCGATGAATTTGAAGGAATTGCCAAGGGTAAATATCCATACTTATAGTTTTGGCGCTGGAGAAAATCAATTAGTATTAGGCAAAGGCAGAGTGTTGATTCTTGGTTTTATTGATGCCAATCAAAAAATCGAGCCTCGTGATGTAGGTTACATTGGCAAAGATGAAAAAGAAGCAGTAGACTGGTTGTTTTATTAAAATGATTTATGATATGTCACACGGAGCCTGTCGAAGTGTGATATTTGAAATAATGAAAATATTCCAACTTCAATGAACTTATATGCCTTCTATGGTTTAAAAAAATGAAGAAATTACTATACATACTATTTTTAATTACTACTTTTTCGCGGGCACAATCCCGTGAAGAAATTTCACTGAATACCAATTGGAAAACCACATTGGAAGAAACCAATTCCAAAGAGAATTTCGTAAACGATAGGAATGCTGATGCCAATTGGAAATCGGTCGATGTTCCTCACAATTGGGATCAATATGAGGGCTTTCGCCAAATGAAACATGGCAATTTACATGGTACTGCTTGGTATTCGAAAAAACTGAAAATGGGCAAACAACAAAAAGGCAAACGTTATTTTCTTTTTTTTGAAGGCGTAAATAGTTATGCTACGGTGTGGCTAAACGGCAAAGAAGTAGGGCAACACAAAGGTGGACGAACAACTTTTACTTTGGATATTACGGATGCTTTGCGTTTCAATGCCGAAAATAAATTGCTTGTAAAAGCAGCTCATCCGGCTTTTATTGCTGATTTGCCTTGGGTTTGCGGTGGTTGTTCGGGAGAATGGGGATTTTCAGAAGGTTCACAACCGATGGGGATTTTCAGACCGGTCACTTTGGTGATTACAAACGAGGTTCGTGTGGCCCCTTTTGGTGTTCATATTTGGAACGATAAATCGGTGTCAAAAGAACAAGCAATTTTGCATACCACAACCGAAATTCAAAATTACAGTGCATCGGATAGAACGATTACGGTAATAAGTTCACTTTTGGATAAAAATGGAAAAGAAGTCGCTTCGGCCAGAGAATCATTTTTACTTTCGAAAGGAACTAAGAAGATTCCACAGACCTTACCACAGCTTCCAAATCCAATTTTATGGTCACCTGAAAATCCGTATTTGTACACACTTTCGACTACTATTTTGGAGAAAAATAAGGTTTTAGATAAGATTTCTACGCCTTATGGAATCCGTTGGATTTCCTGGCCAATAGACAGAGCAGGAGAGGATAAACGCTTCTTTATTAATGATCAGCCGGTTTTTATCAATGGGACTTGTGAATACGAACACCAATTAGGGCAAAGTCATGCTTTTTCAGATACGCAAATCAAAGCGCGAATTGAACAAATCAAAGCGGCAGGATTCAATTCTTTTAGAGAAGCGCATCAGCCGCATAATTTAAAATACCAGGAGTTGTTAGACGAAAGCGGTATTTTGTTTTGGAGTCAGTTTTCGGCTCATATTTGGTATGATACCCCTGAATTTAAAGAAAATTTCAAAACGCTTTTACGCGAATGGATCAAAGAACGACGCAATAATCCGTCGGTGGTTTTATGGGGATTACAAAACGAAAGCACGATTCCGAAGGAATTTGCCCAAGAATGCACGAAGATTATTCGCGAAATGGATCCTACAGCTGCTGAGCAACGTAAAGTAACCACTTGCAACGGCGGGGAAGGAACCGATTGGAATGTGGTGCAAAATTGGTCAGGAACTTATGGTGGCGATCCGTTTAATTATGATGTCGAAATGACTACCCAATTATTAAATGGTGAATACGGAGCCTGGCGCAGTATCGATTTGCATACCGAAGGGGAGTTTGACCAAAAAGGGATTTTGAGCGAAAACCGTTTTTCACAATTAATGGAAATCAAAGTTCGCGAAGCCGAATCGGTTAAAGATAAAATTGCAGGTCAGTACAATTGGTTATTTGCTTCGCATGAAAATCCGGGAAGAGAACAAAACGGCGAAGGATTCAGAGCAATCGATCAGGTTGGTCCGGTAAATTACAAAGGCTTGTTCAGTATTTGGGGTGAACCTTTGGATGCTTATTACATGTACCGCGCCAATTATGTTTCTAAAAAGACGAATCCTATGGTGTACATCGTTTCGCATAGCTGGCCTAATCGATGGGAATCTACTGGAGTCAAAAACGGAATTGATGTCTATTCCAATTGTGATGAGGTCGAATTATTCAATGATGTAAATAATCATTCGTTAGGGAAACTGAAAAATCCCGGAAAAGGACAACATTTTCAATGGAACACTGCGAATATTGCCTATAATGTTTTGTACGCAGTAGGTTATGTCAATGGTCAAAAAGTAGCTCAGGATTATGTGGTATTGAATAACTTGCCTAAATCTCCATATTTTGATTTGCTAAATTCTACAGAAGAAGTGGTTTCGGCAAAATCGAAATACAATTATATCTACCGTGTCAATTGTGGCGGCGATGATTTTGTTGATTCGAATGGGAATAGATGGTTGGCAGATGTTCACAAAACAGAAGCTAATACTTGGGGCTCGCTGTCCTGGACGGATGATTTTAAAAATCTGCCGGCTTATTTTGCCAGTCAGCGTTCAACTTCTGATTTGGTTGATGGCACTCAAAATGATGGGTTGTTTCAAAATTTCCGTTACGGAATGGATCAATTGAAATATGAATTTCCTGTTGCTGATGGCGAATATTTAGTTGATTTGTATTTCTCGGAGCCTTGGTACGGAACCGGCGGTGGTTTGAACTGCAAAGATTGGCGTGTTTTTGATGTGGCAATCAATGATGAGGTAGTCCTGAAAGATTTTGATATTTGGAGTGAAGTTGGTTTTGCCAAAGCAGTAAAGAAAACGTTTGTGGTAAAAAGCAAAAATGGAAAATTAGTGATTGATTTTCCAAAGGTAACTTCGGGTGAAGGAATTATTTCGGCCATTGCCATTGCTTCCAAAGACAAATCGTTGAAGGCAGCTGCGCCTTCGCCAAAGAATATTTTAGATGTAAGTTCAAATAATGCCTTTGAAATAGGGAGTTGGTTAAAACTAAATTCAAAACAATATCAGGATTCAGAGACCGTATTTACCCAATTACCCGCCAATTTATATACGGCAGATTATATTCGCTTTTCAAATGAAAATAATACTTCCGGTTCTTTTATTTCCAAAGAAGATGCGACTGTTTTGGTTTTAGTGGATTCTAACATAAAAACAGCGTTGCTTTGGCTTTCAGATTACAAAAAATCAGAAGCAACGGCCAAAAACAGTAATGGTGTTGTGTTTGCAATTTTCGAAAAAGAAGTAAAAAAAGGAGAGAAGGTTAGTTTTGGAAACAATAGGGAAAATGCAGCAATGTATTCGATCATGGTAATACCAACTTCTGATTTAGGGAAAGTGAAAGACGACCGACCAACATTAAAGCTGGAAGCTGAAACTGCAAAAATAAGTGGTGAGGGAATTGTAAAAGGTAATTTCAAGAGCAGTGACTATGTTGAATTTACGGCTAATACGCCAAATAGCATTGAATTTGAAGTAAATCCCGGCGTTGCCAATGTGTATTTGATGCGTTTTAGATACATGAACATGAATGCCGAACCGATTAAAGTAAAATTGATTATCGAAGATGCCTATGGCATTTTATTGCGAAATGACTGGATTGAATTTCCTGCTCCAACGGAGAAATGGAAGCTTTTAAATACCACTTCGGGTGGATATATTAATGCCGGAAAATATAAAATTCGAATTGAATCTGATAATATGAAAGGATTGCGTTTGGAGTCTTTTGAGTTTCAATAAACGTAACATAATGTGAATTTAAACCATATAAGTCATATAAGTTCATTAAAGAAAAATTTAGTAAAAACTTATATGGTCTTATATTTCTTATATGGTTATAAAAAAATAATATAATGATGAAAAGGAATAAAAGTTTTTTACAAAAAATAGGAACAGCGGCTGTTTTGTTTTTCCTGGTTGCTTGTGCAACAACGAAAAAAGAAAGCCGAATAGTTACTGATTTTAATCCCAATTGGAATTTTAAATTAGGTGATTATCCAGCAGCAATTCAGGCTGATTTTGATGCTAATGATTGGCGTGCGCTCGATTTGCCACACGATTGGAGTATCGAAGGGACTTTTAGCAAAGAGCATCCTACTAAACCGCAAGGAGGAGCTTTACCTGCAGGAATGGCTTGGTATCGCAAGTCATTTACTTTACCGGAATCAGCCAAAAATAAAAGTATTGCTATCGAATTTGATGGGGTGTTTTGCAATAGCGAAGTTTGGATTAACGGTCATTATTTAGGGAAACGTCCTTTTGGGTATATTTCGTTTTCTTATGATTTGACTCCTTATTTGAAATTTGGCAATCAAAAAAATGACATCGCTGTGAAAGTGGATAACGATGCTCAGCCGAGTTCAAGATGGTACACCGGTTCAGGGATTTACAGAAATGTACGATTGGTAACTACCGATAAAGTGCATGTGGCACAATGGGGGACTTATGTGACAACACCCGAAGTTTCAAAGGAAAAAGCAAAGGTGGTTTATGAGTTGAAAATTCAAAATGATGCAGCCATTTCTAAAAATGTAAAAGTGATTACAAATATTTTGGATGCCAATAATCGTTCGGTGGCACAATCAGAAAGTAGTGAAACGATTGCTCCTTTGTCCCGATTGATTAAAGAGCATACTTTGGAGGTTAAAAACCCAAAATTATGGGATACCAAAAATCCTAATATGTATAAAGTAGTAACCAAAATCTTCCATAACAAAACTTTAGTTGATGAATACGAAACGCCACTTGGATTTCGCTTTTTTGCATTTGATGCCGAAAAAGGATTTTCGTTAAATGGAGTTCCAACAAAAATTTACGGGGTTTGTCTGCATCATGATAACGGAGCACTGGGCGCTGTAGCCAATTATCATGCAATTAAAAGAAAGTTGGAAATCATGAAAGATATGGGAGCTAATGCTATCAGAACGGCTCATAATCCGCCTTCTTTGGAGTTGTTGCAATTGTGTGATGAAATGGGTTTGATTGTGCAGGATGAGGTTTTTGACGTTTGGAAAAAGAAAAAAGTGTCGAATGATTACAACAAATATTTTGACGAATGGCACAAACGTGATTTGGAAGATTTTATCAAGCGCGACCGCAACCATCCATCGGTGATGATGTGGAGTATTGGAAACGAAATCAGAGAACAATTTGACAGCACGGGAGTTTCCATTACGAGAGAATTGGCACAAATTGTAAAATCATTAGACAAAACCAGACCGGTAACTTCAGCTTTGACTGAGAACGAGCCACAGAAGAATTTTATTTATCAATCAGGTGCTTTGGATCTTTTAGGTTTTAACTACAAACATGCTGATTACGCAACCTTTCCAGAGCGTTTTAAAGGACAAAAAATTGTTGCTTCCGAGAGTGTTTCGGCTTATGCAACCCGCGGACATTATGATATGCCAACAGATGAAATTCGATTTTGGCCAAAAAAATACGGAGAAACTTTTCCAGGAAATCCTGATTTAACGGTTACGGCTTATGATAACATTGCTTCTTATTGGGGAACAACGCACGAAGAAAACTGGAAAGCGGCTAAAAAATATGATTTTATAGCTGGAACTTTTGTATGGACCGGATTTGATTACATCGGTGAGCCGGATCCGTATCCTTATCCTGCCCGTAGTTCGTATTTTGGAATTGTCGATTTGGCGGGTTTCCCGAAAGATGTGTATTATATGTACCAAAGCGAATGGAGCGATAAAACAGTCTTACATTTGTTACCACATTGGAACTGGAAAGCGGGACAATTAATTGATGTATGGGCCTATTATAATAATGCAGATGAAGTGGAATTATTCCTTAACGGAAAATCATTAGGTTCGAAAGCTAAAAAAGGAGACGAATTGCATATTGCCTGGAAAGTCCCTTTTGAAGCGGGAACTTTAAAAGCGGTTTCTAAAAAAGCGGGGAAAGTGGTCAAAGAAACAGAAATTCTTACAGCGGGCGAAGCTGCTAAAATCAATTTACAAGCCGATAAATCAACGATTAAAAATGACGGATATGATTTGGCTTACGTTACCGTTACGTTACAGGATAAAGACGGAAACGCACTGCCAACAGCCGATAACCTAATTAATTTTAAAGTTTCAGGCGGCGCTAAAATTGTTGGAGTGGATAATGGCTACCAAGCCAGTTTAGAGCCTTTTAAAGCCGATTACCGCAAATTGTACAATGGAAAATGCTTAGTGATTTTAAAATCGAATAAAAAAGCAGAAAACATAACATTGGAAGCTACCACAGCAGGGAATATTAGTTTGGGAACTGTGAATATTAAAGTGGAATAATGTTTTCCAATTTACTTAGTTTTAAAAGCACGGATTTAGGTTCGTGCTTTTTTTGTTTTAGTTCTGAAAAAGTAATATTGTTATTTGGGTTATTGAGATAATGAAAAACAATATTAATGGAATTTTATTTTTAATTGATGGTGAATTAATATTTAATTTTAAATCTAAAGCTTCAATCATAAATTGGAAAAAAGTTAGAATGATATTCAGGAATAGATAATTAATGAAGACACTTAAACTTAAAGATAAAAGCATAATATAAGTCTCTTTAGAAATTAGTTCTTTTGAAATAAAGAAGTAATTGTAAATTTTTGATATTAAAATAATTGAAATTATAAATAGTATTATATTCTTTAATTTTAAAAAACTAAAACGATCGTTTGATAATAATTTGAAAATTATAAAGTTAAGGGTTGAAAAAAATATAATATTAAAATAAAGCATTTTAGTTTTGTTAAATGGTAATGATTTAAACAAATATAGTTAAATCGTTGTAAGATTATATTTTAAAATTGAACTCGAACAAGGTTATTTCTCGTGCTTTTTTTGTTTTAAGGGATTAATTATTTTTTAGTGGGTTTGTTAGTTGGATTCCGCCAAGTATTAAAAACAGCATAAACAATTACTTTTCTGTCTTCAATTTCGAAAATAATTAAATAAGGGAAATCTTTTATAAAAACTTCTCGGTATGGATTTCTTTTAATTTGATAATGTTCAGGGTAGTTTTGAATGCGATTCATGTAATTTTCCAAAGTATCAAGGCATATTCATAATACCTCAATCTATTGTTTTTCATAAAAATAGGTATTATATTAGAAGAAACAAACCCCGAAATTGCTCAAAAGGAGTCAAAAACGGGGTTTTCTTTTATAGTGTGATGC